>CBEVHI010000192.1:0-4269 GCA_965549635.1 uncultured bacterium
CACCCCGACAATGCCGCGGCGTCCGTCTACGGGGGCCTTGTGTCGGTCACGATCGAAGGGAGAGTTCTACGACTTCCCCTGCACGAGCGTGTGCGGGTGATCGTGGCGGTTCCCGTTGACGTTCTGGCGACGTCGGAAGCAAGGAAGGTGTTGTCCGACTCGGTCGCACGCGAGGTTTCGGTACGGAGCTTGCAGCGGATTGTTGCGCTGGTGGAGGGACTCCGCAGCGCAGATCCGAATGTCATGGCTGCCGCGGCAGGTGACGAACTGCACGAGGGACCTCGCTCCCATCTCAACCCGACAGCAGAGCGGCTCATCGAGGCCGCTCGGAGGGCGGGAGCGTTGCACGCCTGCTGGAGTGGAGCCGGTCCGTCCGTACTGGCGCTGGCCGTCGGCGACGTCGGAGCGGTCGCCGCCGCGATGCAGGCGGAACTCGGGGATGACGGATCCGTCATCACCCCCGATGTCGCATGGACCGGCTTGAGAACGGACCGATGAGCGCTGTTCCGGTTTGCGCTCTGCCGTCGGAGCGTGCATGCTATTGCCCTCAAAGCGCAAGAGGTTCAGATGGGTTCGCTGATCAAGAAGCGACGCAAGAAGATGTCGAAGCACAAGTATCGCAAGCGTCGCAAGGCCAATAGGCACAAGAAGAAGTAGCCCTCGCTGGTCGAGGTTGAGCTTCGAGGCCCGGCGGTGCCGGGCCTCATCGCGTGGGTTCGCCGGGCCTATACCGAGAAGCCCTGCCGGACCCCGGTGATGATGGCGCCGCCGACCACGAGGATGGCGATGACGGCGAGGATCAGGCCCACGAGTGTGACTACGCCATAGATCGTGAACAACGTCTTCAGCTTCGCTTGTGAGGTCAAGAACTCCTCGGCGCTGCCGGTGGCGTGAGCATTCTCCACGGCTGCGGCGGCCTTCCACAGCAGAACCCCGATCCAGATGGGCAGCCAAGCGACGATGATGCCCACGATGGACAAGGCGTAGAGCGCTCCGCCGACGATCGACAGGACGGCGAGGAGCTTCATCCATCCCTTGGCCTCGAACAGGGGTCGCGCCGCGTCCTGGACGCGGAGCATGCCCGGCGACGAAGGCGGTCCCGTCGGTGGCCCGAACCCCTCTGGGTAAGTCATGACTGGCTCCCTTCCGGCTTTGCCACACCGTAGTGGGAGCAGGGCGAATCTCGGCGGAACCTGTCGGCTCTCCTAGGGCCGGAAACGCCGCAAACGCAGAGAGTTGGTCACCACCGAAACGCTGGAGGTCGCCATGGCGGCGGCTGCCAGCATCGGGCTGATGATTCCGAAGGCGGCGAGAGGGATCATCAACACGTTGTAGAAGAAGGCCCAGAACAGGTTCTGTTTGATGGTGCGGAATGTGGCCCTGGCGAGCTTCATCCCCGTCTGCGCGAGCGTCGGATCGCCCGACATCAGAATCACGTCACCCGCCTCGATGGCGATGTCGGTGCCCGTTCCCACGGCGATCCCCAGGTCTGCCTGGGTGAGCGCAGGAGCATCGTTGATGCCATCACCCACGAAGGCGACGATGTTCCCTTCGTCCTGGAAGCGTTTGACCTGTGCGGCCTTCTCTCCCGGCAGAACCTCCGCGACCACGTCGGTGATGCCGATTTCGTCGCCGATCGACTGCGCGGTGGTCGTGTTGTCTCCCGTCACCATGCCAACGCGAACCCCCATCGATCTGAGGTCTGCAACGGCGCTCGATGCGCTCTCTCGAACTGTGTCGGCGACGGCAATGACTCCCTTCGCACTGTCGTCCCACCCGACCAGGAACGCCGTCTTTCCCTCGGCCTCCAGCCTCCTGGCCGTGTCCGTGAAGTGGTCGGCCACCTCCAAACCGGCGGCGGTGAGGAAGCCGACTCGGCCCACGAGCACGGTGCGGCCATCGACGACGCCGCGAACGCCGAGACCGGCGACACTCTCAAACCCGGTGGGCCGCACGAGTTCGATGTCGCGCTGCTCTGCGCCGAGAGCTACGGCCCTGCCGATCGGGTGCTCGGATGCAGCTTCCACCGAGGCTGCCAGCCTGAGGAACAGCGTTTCGTCCTCTTCGGTGAGAACGTCGGTGAGGTCCATCATCCCGTGGGTGAGCGTCCCCGTCTTGTCGAACAAGACCATGTCGACCGCTCGGGAACGTTCAAACAGCTCCGCTCCCTTGAACACCACACCAAGGCGGGCTCCGCGTCCGCTTCCGACCATGATGGCCGTCGGGGTGGCCAGTCCGAGTGCGCAGGGGCAGGCGACAACGAGCACGGCGACACCGGTCGTGAACGCACGGCTGATGTCTCCGCCCGACACGAAGTACCAGACGACAGCGGTCACGACGGCGATGCCGATGACCACCGGCACGAACACGCCGGCCACCCGGTCGGCGAGCTTCTGCACCGGTGCCTTGGTCGCCTGGGCTTCCTCGACGAGATGGACGATTTGCGCGAGGGCAGTCTGGTTGCCAATGCGGGTGGCGCGCATGACCAGATTGCCTTGCTGGTTGATGGTGGCCCCGAACACCTCGTCGCCCTGGGTCTTGTCGATCGGCAGAGACTCACCGGTGAGCATGCTCTCGTCGATCGATGAGGAACCTTCGGTGACCACGCCGTCGGTCGGAATCTTCTCTCCGGGCTTGACCACCATGAGGTCACCCTTGCGAACTTCCGAGATCGGCACCATGGTTTCCTCGCCATCGCGCAAGATGCGGGCTTCCTTGGCACCCAGTTCCATCAGTTTGGTGATGGCTTCCGATGCTCGGCCCTTGGCCCTGGCCTCGAAGAACTTGCCGAGGAGGATGAACGTGATGATGGCCCCGGCCGTATCGAAGAACAGCGGTTGTGCTGCGAAGAAGGCCCAGACCGAGTATCCGTAGGCGGCGAGTGTTCCGATCGAAACGAGCGTGTCCATCGTCGCATCAAACGCTCGTAGGCGCTTGACCATGACGCGATGGAACTGCAATCCGAAGAAGAACTCGACCGGCGTGATGAGAATCCACTGCAATATCCGGGACCACTCGGCGTCCTTCGGGCCTGCCATGGCGAGCACCAGGACGGGGACGGAGAAGACAGCCGCGCCAAGGAAGTTGCGCCACTGGCTCCGTTCCTCGTCGTTGAAGCGTTCGGTGACGCTGACGCGCTCCTCCTCCGGCGCGACTTCGTGCATGTCGTAGCCGATCTTGCGGACCGCCTCCACCAGGCGATCGGTATCCACCCCGGGGGCGGCGACGACCCGTGCTTCGGAACCTGCGAAGTTGACCAGAGCGTCCTCGACACCGTCCTGCTTGGACAGGATTCGTTCGATGCGCACCGCGCACGATGCGCACGTCATACCCTCGACATCGAAGGTGATCTGTTCAGGGGAGGAGACGAAGGTCTCGGCTTCAGTGACCATCGACCTCGTAGCCCTGCTCTTCGATCGCCTCGATGATCGTGTCGAGCTGCAGCGCGGCTTCGTCCCACGTGACATCGACGGTGTGAGGCTCGATGTGCACCTCGACGGATTCGACACCGGCAAGTGGCGCAACGGCGCCTTCTATCGACATCTTGCAGTGGCCGCAGGAGATGTCGGGAACGTTGAGGGTCATGGTGGTCATGGGTACTCCGTATCAAGTCGAGGTGCCGGTCCGGTGACCGCCGCCGTGTACTTCATGGTCTCCATCAGCTCATCGACGATTTCGGCGGCCCGATGCTCACGGACGGCCTCGGTGACGCACGTTTCGAGATGGTTCTGGAGAACGATTCGGTTGACCCGTTCGAGGGAGGCCTGGAGGGCCGACACCTGTTTCATCACGTCCGGGCAGTACCGATCCGTCTCGACCATCCCGATCACGCCGTCCAGGTGACCCCGGATCGTCTTGAGTCGATTGAGAGCGTTGAGCTTGTGCTCTTCCTTCATGTGGCCACTCTAGCACACCCCACCCGGGGTGGGGTGGGTATAGGGCCAAGGGTGAGGCCCCGGAGGAGGGGACTTCCGGGGCCTCGGATCGGCGCCTGCGTGGAGGGGGACGGCGCCGGAATGGGAAGGGTCTTAGGTGCTTTCGGGAACCACGCGTCCTCGCACCCTGGGGAAGCGGACGGGGGCGTGGGCGAAGCAGTACTCGCGCCGGTTGTACATCGAGAGGCGAGTGGCGCAGCCCTTCTGTGCGCACACACGGTCCTCGCCGTATTTGCGAGAGGGGCGGATTCCGCCCTTCAACCGTGCGCCTTTGAGTGTGTCTGCCATGGTGGCCTCCGTTCTTGAACCTGTGTCAACACCGGTGGTCTCGTTC
>CBEVHI010000193.1:0-4265 GCA_965549635.1 uncultured bacterium
CAGCCCGGTCTGTCACACTCGACACCCAACGCGTCGAGAACTGGTGTCACGCCCTCCCGAGCTCGCTCATGAACTGGTCGGACGGGACGAACATCGTCGCGTAGTGATGCACCCACTTGATCGTGCCGTCACGGCCGACGAGTGCGAAGCTGTGCGACGGTCGGTCGGCGTGTCCGTAGACGCCGATCATCCCGTAGGCGGCGGAGGTCTGACGGTTGGCGTCGATCAAGATCGGTGTGGTGATCCCGAAGCGGGCTGCTTCGGCGGCAACCCGATCGGCAGCGTCAACCATGACCGGAACGAACGTGATCCCCTTGGCTGCCAGGTCGTCGGCAATCTCCGGGATCTGCGCGAAGCAGCCGTCACAACCGACACCCATCGAGAAGTACAACAAGACGTCGCCGCCGTTGGCCATGGTGTCTGCCAACGACACCATCGACCCGTCAGTGGCGGGAAGTGAAAAGTCAGGGGCGGCCGACGAGACCACGGCCTCCCCCGGACCGGAGGAGAATGCTCCGTAGAGGATCAGCCCCACGATCCCGATGATCGGAATCCCGAATCCGACCCACTTGCCGAACGAAGACTTGCGTTTCGGTTGCGGACGCTGTTTGGGTTTGACGGCTGCCCTACTCATGGCAACTCCCTTCTGTGTGCGTGAGTTCCGGTTCTTGTGTCCGACGCCTGCCCGAGATGGCGATCGCCGTCCCCGCGATTGCGACGAGGAACAACCCGGCCGCCCAGTCCGGGACGACGGCAAGTGTGTCCACGACCGGCCCGAGCCGGTCTTCGATCCAGGTGCCGACACCGGCCTGGAACGTCGGCGCGATCGTCGCCCCTGTGACTCCGACGACGATGAGCACGACTGCCATTGCGCCCATCACCGCGCTGGTGATCAGGTTGAGCGTGTTGGTCACAAAGGTCCTGCCGGCCAGACTCCAGCGGATCGTTCTGCCCCGCATGAAGTTGCGTTCACCGATCCGCCACCGGTCCCAGGCAACGGTCATGATCAGAAGCGGAAACACCATCCCGAACACGTAGGCAAGGCCGATGCCGACGCCCTGCCACATGGAGGGGGCGACCGCTGAGAGGGTGACCACGCCGGCCAGCACCGGGGCGCAACACGAACTGGCCGCCCCCGAGAACACACCGAGTGCGAACACGCCGGCCGAATCGGTGCGCTGAATGTCCGGAGACCCTTTGAGCATCGGTAGCGCCCAGGAGCGTCCGATCGCAGCAGCTCCAGCCAGGCCGAGGAGGATCAGCCCCGCGCCGATGTAGACGGCTCCATGAAAACGCAGGAGCGAGCGGGTCAGGAAGCCGACCCCAAGAGTCACGGGGATCAACACGACCGCCAGGCCAGCCGCGAAGATGAAGGTCAGGGGAAGCAGCCGCCAGCGGCCGTTGCGTACCGCCGCGGAGAGATAGGCCGGGAACATGAACACGATGCAGCACGGCGCGAACAACGCCACTGCCCCAGCGAAGAACGCTGCGATGAGCGACCCTCCCAGGAAAACACCTTCCATCACAGACTCCTCTCGAGGGTCTTGCGCAGCTTGCGCTCGGAGATCCGCCCGTATCCGAAGAACTCCCCGTCGACGAGGACCAGCGGCGGATACGGTGGCCGCCATCTCTTTTGGGCGGCCGCCCCTGCTGTGGATGTCAGATCGACTTCGACGATGTCGAGAGCCACGTCATCTGCGACGCTTTCGAGCACCTCACGGGCGTGCCCGCAGTAGTGACATCCGGGGCTGGTGACGAGGACGACAGAGCGCCTCATCTGCCCACCTCGAGGGTTCCGGTCATGCCTGCCCGGGCGTGACCCGGGATGGAGCACACGAACTCATACGTCCCTGGGGCGGCTTCGACCCCTCCGATTGCCTGCTGTCCGGGTCCGGCGATGATCCTGATGCCGAGGCTGGGAATCGTGAGATCGTGAACCACCGATCCCTCGTTCGTCAGGGTCAGATTGACCGGTCCCGTCACCGCCAGGCTCGCCGGTTCGAAACCGAAGTCGAACGCGCGCACCTCAACCGGGGATGCTCCCGGTATCGGCGCGGTGACATCCCCGGCATCCCCGTATCCGTGCATCCAGATGTGGTGCTCGCTCATCTGTCCCCACCATCCGGCCGGGCCATCGGGGATCGATCCGGAGGCGAGAGGCGACGAGACGGCCAAACCCGCGAACGACGCGACGATCATGGCCAGTCCGACGATCCAGAGGCGTCGCATCGTCTCAGCGTCGAACGAGTTCGGCGCGACGATCCGTGAACTCCTCACGATCGATCTCGCCACGGGCGTAGCGTTCCTCCAGGATCTCCAGAGCCCGATTGCCGTCCCCCGACTTCGCTCCGAGGGATCCCGACCGGACGGCCCACACGATCAATAGAACGACACCACCCCAGAAGAGCAGCATCCACAGCGGCCCCAACCAGCCGCCCCATCCCCACATCATCAAGAATCTCCTTGTTCGGTGGGCGCCATGATGACGGACCGAGATCAAGGGAATGCCCGGGGGATTGTGAAGCTTCGATGAAGCTTCAGGCGGACGGCAGACTCACCTCGAACGCCGAGCCGGAGCCGGGACCCTCCGAGAATGCGACGACATCCCCACCGTGCAGCCGGGCGAGGCGGCGAGCGATCGTCAGCCCGATACCGCTTCCTCCCCGACGCGACACGTCTCCTCGATAGAAACGCTCGAAGACGGTTTCAAGATGGTCGGCGTCTATCCCGATGCCGGTGTCTGCCACCGTCACAGATACGTGCCCGGATCCGGCAGCACCGGTGACGTCCACTTGTCCACCTGCAGGCGTGTAGGAGAGTGAGTTCCCGATGATGTTCGTGAAGACCTGTGCCATCCGGTCACGATCCGCCCTGGCAGGAAGAGAAGGCATCGGGTGCACCACGAGGGCAACGTCGTTGCTGTCGAACTGAGGGCGCAACCGTGCGGCAACCTCACCCGCAACCTCTCCCAGATCGAGTCGGTCTTCTTCCAACTCGATCCGTCCCTCTTCGGCCCGTGAGAGCATGCTCAAGTCCCGCGCCAGCCGTTTGAGCCTCGATGCCTCATGCCCAGCCGCGGCGAAGATCTCGTCGCTCGGAGCGAATACACCGTCGAGCAGACCCTCCATATAGCCCTCGATCGTGGCAAGCGGCGTGCGCAGCTCGTGAGCAACCTCGGAGATCAGCTGCAGCCGACGCTGCTCGACCGTGTCGAGCGCCTCGGCCAGGGAGTTGACATCTCGGGCCAGCGCGGCCAGCTCCGCGTCCTGTGGCAGCGGGACCCGTTCGGTGTAGGAACCGGATGCGAGGCGTCGGGCGGCTCTTCGCACCGCCTCGATGGGCCGCAGGATCCTGCCCGAGGCGAACGCACTGACCACAAGTGCCGTGACCGCGCTGGCACCCAACGAGATCGCCAAGGCCCTCCGAAACGACGAGTTGAAGCTCGACTCCAACTGGACGACCATCGAGTTCGACATCGCTCCGAAGGTCCTGGTCATAGCTGCGAGATGCTCCGCGAAGAACTGTGGGGCCAAAACCCGCATCGTTACGAGCATCGTGACCGCGGCCACCGCAACGATGGCGAGATACGACACGAGCAAACGAACCCTGAGACTGCGGAATGGCAGCTTCATGAGCCGGCCACGAACTTGTACCCGACCCCCCGTACGGTGGCGATGAACCTCGAGTCCGACGCCTGGTCCCCCAGCTTCTTGCGCAGACTCGATATGTGAACGTCGACCACACGCTCCGCACCGAAGTAGTCCCAGCCCCAGACCCGCTCCAACAGCTGTTCACGGGTGAAGACTCGACCCGGGGCGGACGACAACGCGGCGAGCAGATCGAACTCGAGTGCACTCAGCTCGATCTGCTCCCCATCACGACGCACTTCCCTGCGGGTCACGTCCACGCTGATGCCTTCGAAGAGAAGCAGATCCTCCTCGATCGTGCTCACCGCCTTTGACCGGCGCAACACCGCGCGGATTCGAGCGGACAGTTCCCGCGGACTGAACGGCTTGGTCACGTAGTCGTCGGCCCCGACGGTCAGACCGACCACACGGTCGACCTCCTCTGCCCGAGCGGTCAACATGATGATGGGTACATCCGACTCGGCACGCATGACTCGCAGCACCTCGAACCCGTCCGTTCCTGGCATGACGACATCCAGCAGGACCAGGTCCGGGGTCTTCTCACGAAACAGCCGCAGACCCTCCGATCCGCTGTCTGCCTCCGCGACCTCAAAGCCGTCCGACGTCAGATACGAAGCG
>CBEVHI010000194.1:0-4262 GCA_965549635.1 uncultured bacterium
TCCGGAGCCTCGGCCACTCGAACCGTCTTGGGGATCGGAGGGGGCAGCACTTCGAGGCCGTACAGCTTTGGAAGGTCTTCCAGTACGCGGCGGGCCAGGAGTGTCCGCCCGTCGTACATCGTGGCCACCGCGCCGAGCACCTCGAGCTTCGGATTCGTGTACGACCGTACGTCGTCCACCGTTTCGAGAAGCTGGCCCACTCCCCGACGGCTCAGTGTCTCCGGTTGGACGGGGATCAGCAGCAACTGCGCCGCGGTGAGCCCATTGATCGTGAGAAGTCCGAGTGACGGTGGGCAGTCGACGAGGATCAGGTCGTACTCACTGCGGAGAGGTCGCAGGGCCGTCGCGAGAACGTGCTCCCTCCCGGTCTTGGTGAGCAGGTGGATCTCCGACCCGGCGAGGTCGATCGTAGATGGGAGGAGGTCGGCGCCGTCGAGCTTCACTTTCGCCTTGCCGGCGGTGGTTCGATCCAGCATCACGTCGTGGATCGAGACTTCCAGGGCGTCGGCGTCGATCCCCATCGAGTAGGTGAGACATGCCTGAGGATCGAGATCCACCAGCAGCACATCAAGCCCGGAACCGGAGAGTGCGGCGCCAAGTGTCTGGACGGTTGTGGTCTTGGCGACCCCGCCCTTCTGGTTGGCGACCGCGATGATGACCATGAAGGCAGTGTAGAGACCGCGGTACCCTCTCGACGATGAGGACCCTCGGTGTTCTGATGACCATTCTTGCCCTGGCCGTCGGGTGTGCGTCTCAGGAAGAATCGGGACCGGCGAACCTCTCCTCACCGGTGGTCAGCATCACGAATCCGACCACGGAGGTGTCAGAGTCCGGCACAGTCCCGCCGGTTGAAGAAACACCTGCGCAGGTCCGCTTCTCTGCAGAGATCCTGATGATCGATCCGGCCACCGCAGCCCGGATGACGACTTCCTGGACCGAAGGGTGTCCTGTTGCGCTGGAGGATCTGCGCCATTTGCTACTGGGGTACCGTGATTTCGCCGGTGAGGCACAGATCGGCGAGATGGTGGTAGCGGCCGAAGTGGCAGAAGACGTCGTCTCGGTGTTCGAACGGCTCTTCGACTCCGGGTTTCCCATCGAGCGGATGGAGTTGGTGGATGCCTACCGGGGAGACGACCTGGCGTCGATGCGAGCGGACAACACGTCGGCATTCAACTGTCGAAAGGTCGAAGGCACGGATCGCTGGTCGGAGCACGCCTACGGAAGGGCCATCGACATCAACCCGCTGCTGAACCCCTGGGTGCGGGGATCGACGGTGTCGCCTCCGGAGAGCGCTCAGTACGCGGATCGGAGCCTCGACATCGCAGGGATGATCCGCGACGGGGATGTCGTCGTCGAGGCATTTCGGGACATCGGCTGGACGTGGGGTGGCACATGGAGTGCTTCGAAGGACTACCAGCACTTCTCCGAGACGGGCAAGTAGGGCCGGTCCGAATGCCGGTTCCAGGGGCGCTTTCTGTAGCATGAGGCGAGGCGCCAGAGGCAAGACGCGACAGTTCTTCCGATAGCCTCCCGCCGCGATTCGAGGAGATCACGATGACGAAATGGGTATACGCGTTCGGCGAAGTCGCAGACGCAGAGGACTATGCAGGCTCATGGGACGGGGTCAGGGGACTCCTTGGCGGCAAAGGGGCGAACCTCGCCGAGATGACCCGGATCGGTGTGCCGGTCCCTCCCGGATTCACCATCACAACCGAGGCATGCAACGCCTACCTCGAAGCAGGCGAGTCGTTCCCACCCGAAATGTGGGACGAGGCGATTGCTGCGCTGCACGCTGTCGAGGCGGCAACGGGAAAGACCTTCGGCGATGCCGACAATCCGCTGCTGGTGTCCTGTCGCTCTGGAGCGAAGTTCTCGATGCCGGGGATGATGGACACCGTGCTCAACATCGGCCTCAATGACGAAGTCGTGGAAGGTGTCGTTCGGCTCACGGGAGATCCGCGGTTTGCCTACGACTCGTACCGCCGCCTCATCCAAATGTTCGGCACGGTGGTGCTGAACGTCTCCGACGAGCCGTTCGAAGAGGTCCTGTCGGAGCACCGCAAGGAGTTCGGGATCGTCAATGACGCCGAACTCCCACCCGAAGCGCTCAAAGACGTCGTTGCCGAGTTCAAGGCGATCGTCAAGCAAGAGGCAGGGATCGACTTTCCGCAGGACCCGTATGCTCAGCTCGAACTCGCCACCGAGGCGGTGTTCAAGTCCTGGAACAGTCCGAGGGCGTTCGCGTACCGCAAGGCGGCGAACATCGCCGACGATCTGGGTACCGCGGTCAACATCGTGACGATGGTATTCGGCAACATGGGCAGCGACTCCGCGACCGGGGTCGCCATGTCCCGCAACGCCACCACCGGCGAGAAGTCGATCGAGGGAGACTATCTGGTCAATGCTCAGGGCGAGGACGTTGTCGCCGGGATCCGGGTGACCGATCCTGTCCAGAAACTCGGCGACGACATGCCGGAGATCTGGCAGCAGTTCACCGACATCGCAGCAAAGCTCGAGCAGCACTACCGCAACATGCAGGACATGGAGTTCACCATCGAGCGGGGGAAGCTCTGGCTGCTGCAAACCCGGGATGGGAAACGTACGGCACAGGCGGCGGTGAAGATCGCCGTCGACCAGGCTGAGGAAGGCCTGATCTCCAAAGAGGAAGCCGTCATGCGGGTCACCCCGGAGCAGGTGGACTTCTTCCTTCATCCCCAGTTCGATCAGGCCTCCCGAACGGCGGCGAAGGAGCAAGGCACGCTCGTGGCCAAGGGACTGAACGTGTCCCCTGGCGCAGCCGTCGGTGTCGTCGCTTTCGATGCCGACCTCGCCCAGAGGTGGGCGACCGACGACGGTCGCCAGGTGATCATGGTGCGACCTGAGACCAAGCCGGACGACGTTCACGGGATGCTTGCCGCGAACGGGATCCTCACGAGCAGAGGCGGCCGGACATCGCACGCGGCGCTCGTCGCCCGCCAATTCGGAAAGCCTGCCGTGGTCGGTGTCTCCGAACTGGACATCGACATGGACGGACGATCGATGTCGGTCGAAGGCAAGACGATCAACGAAGGCGACTGGATGTCGATCGACGGAACCACCGGCGAGGTGTTCGTCGGGCGGCTCGAGACCAAGGTCCCCGACATCTCCGACCCCTCGCTCATGAAGCTGCTCGGCTGGGCGGACGAGCTCCGCAGGCTGGATGTCTGGACCAACGCCGACTATCCCCGTGATGCCGAGCGGGCACGGCTGTATGGAGCCCACGGCATTGGCCTGTGCCGCACAGAGCACATGTTCTTCGAACCAGAGCGCCTGCCGCACGTGCAGCAGATGATCATGGCTGAGACCGCAGAGGAACGTGAGGCTCCCCTCGAGGTCCTGCTTCCCTTCCAGCGGGAGGACTTTGCCGGCCTGTTTCGGGCGATGGACGGTCTGCCGGTGATCATCCGGCTGATCGACCCGCCGCTGCACGAGTTCTTGCCAAGTCACGAGGATCTGAACGCTGAACTGGCCGACCTTCGCGCCCGGTTCGCTGCGGGAGACGAGAGCGTCAGTGACGCGATTACTGAGAAGGAACGAGTTCTGGAGCGTTCGGAAGCCCTCCGGGAAGCCAACCCGATGCTGGGATTGCGTGGCGTTCGACTCGGTATTCAACTGCCTGAGCTGACCCGTATGCAGGTACGGGCGATCTTCGAGGCGGCGATTCAGGTGAAGAAGGAAGGGGTCGATCCGCACCCCGAGGTGATGATTCCGCTGACGAGCCATGTGAACGAGCTGAAGCGCCAGCGTTCGGTACTGGAGGCAGAGGCGAAGAAGGTCATGCAGGAGCAGGGCGTCGATGTCGACTACAAGTTCGGCACGATGATCGAGATCCCACGGGCGGCACTGACCGCCGACGAGGTCGCCGAGTACGCCGAGTTCTTCTCATTCGGCACGAACGATCTCACGCAAACAACGTTCGGCATCAGTCGCGACGATGCAGAAACGGGCTTCCTCATCGACTACCTGGAGCAGGGCATCCTCCCTGCGAACCCGTTCGCCAGTCTCGACGAGGCCGGCGTCGGCAAGTTGATGGGTCTGGCGGTCGAAGCGGGTCGGCAGACACGCCCTGACCTCGAGGTCGGCATCTGCGGTGAGCACGGAGGGGACCCTGCTTCGATCGATCTGTGCCACCGGCTGAATCTGAACTACGTCAGCTGCTCGCCGTTCCGGGTGCCGGTTGCCCGTTTGGCCGCTGCCCAGGCGGCGGTGCGCCACGGGTGAAG
>CBEVHI010000195.1:0-4150 GCA_965549635.1 uncultured bacterium
CTCGAGCGCTTCGCTGAAGTGCTTACCTTCCGCCATGACAGGGCCTCCTCGCGCTTATGACCTGCAGCCTACTGCGGCCGGCAGGACCCTCGGCCGACCCGGGATCTCCAACGCATCTGCGTCGCTCCTCCGGTATATCCTGGATGCGTGCCCGACCCGAACGACACACTCGATCTGTGGGACTACCGACGGCGCGTACAGGCGATCTACGCCGCTGCCCGCTCGGAGCCGCCCGGAGAGGCGGCCTGGTGGCAGTGGAGAGAGCAGCGCGACTTCCTCTTTGCAGAGCATCCACAGAGCGCAATAGAGGACCGGAGAGGCTTCGAGGGCCTCAAGTACTTCGACTACGACCCAGCCTGGCGACTCGAGGTCGTGGTCGATCCGGTTCCGCATGTGGCAGAGCGGGTCGGACACAGCGGGGAAGGCAGCACGTTGTTCCGCCGATTCGGCAAGGTCACCTTTCAGGTGGCTGGCACCGAGGTGTCGCTGCTGCTGTATTGGCTAGAGACGTACGGGGGAGGGGTGTTTCTCCCGTTTCGGGATCTGACCAACGGTCGAGAGACGTACGGTGGCGGTCGCTATCTCCTCGACACCGCCAAGGGTGCCGACCTGGGCTCGGTCGGCGATCGAGTGATCCTCGACTTCAACTTCTCCTACCACCCGAGCTGCGTCTACAGCTCGAAGTGGTCCTGCCCACTCGCCCCTCGCGACAACGCCGCCGCTGTCGAGATCAGGGCCGGAGAGCATCTTTGAGAATCTGCCGAGTGTGCATCGACGAGATATCCTGCATCCCATGAGTTACGCATTTCCTCCGGGGTTTCTCTGGGGGACAGCAACGGCGGCCCACCAGGTCGAAGGTGGCAACTGGAACAACGATTGGTGGGCGTGGGAACACGATCCTTCCTCCCCATGTGTCGAACGGTCCGGCGACGCAGTCGACCACTACCACAGGTTTCGTGAAGACATCGCACTGCTCGCCGGCCTCGGCTTCAACACGTACCGCTTCTCCCTGGAGTGGAGCCGCCTCGAACCCGAGGATGGCGAGTTCTCCAAGGCGGAACTCGACCACTACCGCAGAATGGCCGGGTACTGCCGGGAAGTCGGACTGATCCCGGTCGTGACCTTTCACCACTTCACGAACCCCCGGTGGGTAGCCGATCGGGGAGGATGGGGCAACCCGGCAACCGCCGACCGGTTTGCCCGGTTCGCCCGGTGGAGCGCCAACGGCCTCTCTGACCTGCTATCGATCGTCTGCACGATCAACGAACCGAACATCGTGGCCACGATGGGGTTCCTGACAGGAGTATTCCCTCCCGGTCTGCACGATCTCGATGCGCGAACCGCAGCCAACGAGATCCTGATCGACGCACACCGCAAGGCCGCCGATGCCATCCATGATGAGGTTCCCGATTGCCGGGTCGGGCTCACGTTGGCCATGTCGGAGTGGACAGCCATCGACGATGGCGAAGAGTCCCTCGCAGAGCTCCGGGGGCCGATGGAGGACGTCTTCCTGGACGCTGCGGTGGGCGATGACTTCATTGGCGTCCAGACCTACTCGAGGCAAAGGGTGTCACCGGCCGGCTATGCCGGACCGGATCCCGATGCGGAGCTGACCTTGATGGGGTACGAGTTCCGGCCGCAGGCGCTCGAAGCGACAATTCGTAGAGCAGCAGCGAAGAGCGGTGTGCCGGTCTTCGTCACCGAGAACGGCATCGCGGCCGCTGACGACGAGCGGCGGATCGAGTTCGTTCGCCGCGCCTTGGAAGGCGTCGGCCGGTGCATCGACGATGGTCTCGACGTAGTCGGGTACACCTACTGGAGCGCCCTCGACAACTTCGAGTGGGCCCTCGGCTACGCACCCACGTTCGGCTTGATCGGAGTCGACCGGGAGACGCAACGGCGACACGTCAAGCCCAGTGCAAGGTGGCTCGGAGGCATCGCCCAGGCCAACTCGCTCGGGTGAAGGGCAGTCAAGACCGTATCTGACTTGTGACTCGCTAGCTGCACGCTTCCGATACCACCGGGAACGGGTTCACCGCATCCCCGCTGTCGGGATGGATCTCGAAGTGAACGTGCGGGCGAGACCCGATCGCATTGCCGCTGTCGCCCACATACCCGATGGTGGTCCCCTGTGTCACCCGTCCGGCATTGCCGAAACGGTCGAGGTGACTGGCGATGTAGAGGGTCCCATCGTCGCCCAGCAAGTTCACCTGGTATCCGCCGATGGATCCCGTCACCTGTGTGACGGTGCCGCCTACGGGAGCTACCACCGGGGTCCCTCGCGGGGCGAACAGATCGTTCCCCGAGTGGAAGCGTCCGCCGGAGCGGGGAAAGCCCCAGTCGTTGAAGAAGGATGCCCCGGGGACGGGGCATCGCCAGGTACCGGGGCGGATCGTGAGCACGGTGCCCACGGTGATCAGGTTGGGGTTGGCGATACTGTTGGCGGCCACGAGAGCGCTCACCGACGTGGAGAAGCGGATAGCGATGGCACCAAGGGTGTCACCCGGCCTCACGGTGTACTCCTGCGGCGTGCGAACCTCGGGCTCGAACGGAACCACCTCTGACTCAACCAGCAGTCGGGTCCCCACATAGATGCGGTTCGGATCGGTGATGCCGTTCGCAGCAGCCAGCTGAGCGGGGGTGACGCCGAGCGTTCGGGCAATGCCTTCGAGCGTGTCTCCCGGCCGCACGAGGTACGTGCCGGCATTGGGAATGATGAGCTCCTGTCCGACGGAGATCAGGTCGGGGTTGTTGATGTGGTTTGCCGAGACGAGGCTCCTCACCGTCGTATTGTGCTCTGCGGCGATACGTGACAGCGAGTCTCCCGGCCGGACCACGTAGTTCGCGGTGGCAAGAGCGACGGCCAGCGTAAGCGCCGCCAGAGAACCGATGACCCGAACCTGTCTCATTGGTTCAGGTTTCGGCGCCCCTTCCGTCCTCCTTGAGGGCTCCCTGGTCCGCTCTGAGCTGACCACATGCCGCGTCGATGTCCCGGCCGCGGTTCCTGCGTTTCGTGGCGTTGACCCCCGACGCCTGCAATCTGGCCACGAAAGCGTCGATGCGGGACGAGGGAAGCAGCGGAGACAGTGGCGTCGGGTTGAGTGCTATCACGTTGACGTGTGCGCGAAGACGGCGGGCAATCTCCGCGACTGCGTCTGCCTGCTCGTCGCTGTCATTGACACCGTCCATCAGCGTCCACTCGATCGAGACGCGTCGATGCTTCTTCTCGAAGTATGCGGCCGCGGCGGCTTCGACCTCCGCGAGCGGGTATCGGGCGTTGATCGGAACGAGCGAAGTGCGCAACTCATCGTCGGCGGCATGCAGGCTGACCGCCAGGTTGAGGGGCCACGGTTCGTCGACAAGTCGCTTCATGCCCGGGACCAGTCCCACCGTCGAAACGGTCAGCGATCGGGCAGAGATCCGCATCTCTTCGACAATCCTCCGGATCGCCTCGCGGACCCGGTCGTAGTTGGCCAGCGGCTCACCCATTCCCATGAACACGATGTTGGTGAGTCGCCTGGGAACGTTGGGCATCCCCTTGAGACGAAGGTAGGCGCGTGCGTAGGCGACCTGAGCAACGATCTCCCCGGGCTCGAGGTGCCGTTCGAATCCGTACTGCCCGGTCGCACAGAATGTGCAGCCAAGAGCGCACCCCGCTTGAGACGAGATGCACACGGTCGCCCGATCCGCGTAACCGATCAGGACAGTCTCGATTGCGGCACCGTCTGGAGCTCGAAACAACCACTTGACGGTCCGCTCACGATCTGCCGATTGCTCGACCTCGACATCGAACGGCCACAGTCCGACCGACGCACGAGTGGCTGCGGGCAGGTTGGTCATCTGGTCCGACGTGAGGACGGGCGTCGTGTAGAGCCACCGGCGCAGCTGATCGACCCGATACTCGGGCTGACCGGGTAGGAGAGAACCGAGCTGGTCCGGATGTGTGAGGTAGGGCACCGACTCATGGTAGGGGGGATGTCGGTCTTGCTCTTGTTGTGGAACGTTCTGCTGCCTGAGCTCAGCGTCCAGCTACCAGCTACGAGCTTCCAGCAAGAGGCTTGCTCGGCGTTGTCGTGGCGTGATCCGTTTCCTCCCCCTCGAGCGAAGCGAGTATCTCTCCCCCCTCGAGCGAAGCGAGTTTGGGGGGAGT
>CBEVHI010000196.1:0-4142 GCA_965549635.1 uncultured bacterium
GACAAGGTCGTGCACCCTCAGCACGGAGCAGCCGTGATCAGCAAGAAGGTTCGCCAGTCAATCGGCGGGTCTCGACAGGACTACTTCGTTCTCGACATCGCCACCGAGCAGCTCACCGTGTTCGTGCCGGTTGCCACGATCGAGGAGACGATCCGTCCGGTGATCTCAAAGAACCAGGCGCGCAAGGTGCTCGCGGTCTTCAAAGAGCCGCCGCAAGAGGCAGGCAGCAACTGGAGCCGCTGGTACAAGGTGCTCAACGAGAAGATGACGAGCGGAGACATCTATCAGGTCTCCGAGGTCGTACGGGATCTCACCTACGCACAGCAGATCAAAGGGATTTCTCCGGCGCTGAAACGGATGCTGTCACGAGCACGGCTTACGCTGACGTCCGAGTTGCAGTTTGCTCTCAATGTTGACGAAGAGGAAGCGACGAAGCGTCTTGACAGGGCTCTGCCCAAGGTGGAGGAGCCGACCGGCGGTTCGGCGTGATCGTTGAGATCGTCCGTCTGCTGATCACGCTGACGCTCACTGCAGTCGGGTATCAGGCAGGGCTGTCGGTCAACGCCGCAAACCCGGACACCGCGCGGGTTGTTGGGGCCATCCTCGGTGCCGCCACCGGCTACGTCCTCGGAGGGGTTCTTGGACGGCTGTTCCGCCGTTCCCTGGACAGCATGCCGGATGTGGTGGTCCCTCGATCGAGTGGTCCAGAGCTGTTCGCCGGTGCGTTCGGACTCATCGTCGGGATGTTCGTCGGGGTTGTTGCCGCCGCTCCGCTGGTGATCTTCGTGCGGCGGGAGATAGGTCTGCCGCTGGCGATCCTCATCGTGGTGGTGCTGTCAGTCGCCGGCGCTCGCATCTTCAGCGGGCGAGCCGATGACATCCTCGCGGCGACGGGTCTGAGTCGGCGGAGGGGCCTGATTGCGAGGTCCATGGACCAGTCGGGCTACTTGCTGGACTCTTCGGCTGCGATCGACGGGCGGATTCTTCAGCTGGTCCGTCTCGGACTTCTCAACGGCCGACTGTGGATTCCCGAGTTCGTCATCGACGAACTGCAAGGACTTGCGGACGCCAAGGACAGGGAGCGCCGACGCCGCGGGCGCCGTGGACTCGACGTCCTGGAAGCGCTTCGTGATGTTGAGGGATCCGATGTCGCCGTTCTGGAAGCGACGGCTCCCGAGTTCGACGATGTGGACGCGAAGCTGATCGCCATCGCCGGGAGAGCCGAAGCCTCACTGATCACCACCGATCACAACCTCGCCCAGGCGGCCGCCGCCAGGGGCATCGGGGTCGTCAACCCGCACTCGCTCGCCGAAGCACTCAGATCCCCGGTCGCGACCGGGGATCGGCTTGTCGTTACGGTGAGACGGACGGGAAGCGAACCGGGCCAGGGTGTCGCCTTCCTGGAGGACGGAACGATGGTGGTGATCGAGGATGCCGCCTCGCTGGTGGGCACCGAGACCGAGGTGGAAGTCACCACGGCGACGCGCACCGCAGTTGGTCGGATGCTGTTCGCGCGGACCATACGATCGTGAACACGGTCGGCTGGGGTTTCGACGCTCACCGATTCGGGGGGAGTGGACCGGTGCTGCTGGCGGGTGTCGTTGCTGACCCCCACCGGGGGCTGTTGGGCAGGTCGGATGGCGATGTCGCCGCTCACGCCGTCGCGGATGCGCTCTTGGGTGCCACGGCGCTGGACGACCTCGGCACACACTTTCCTGCCGAAGACGTCGTCGAAGGGGCCGACAGCATGGAGATGCTCGCAAGCGTCGTCGCTCGTTGCCGGGCGGCAGGGTTGACCGTGCATCATCTCGATGTCACCGTGATTGGTCAAACGGTCCGTGTCTCCCCGATCCGTGACGAGATGCGACGTCGGCTCGCCGAGGTGCTCGAGGTGGACGTCTCGTTGGTCTCGGTCAAGGCCACCACTACGGATGGGATGGGGTTCACCGGTCTCGACGAGGGCATCGCTGCTGCAGCGGTCGTCGCCGGTGATCGCTGAGCACCGGTACCATCGGGTAGCAAGTGAGAGTCTTCAACACGCTCGGTCGGTCCTCTGAGGAGTTCGTTCCCCGCGAAGAGGGGAAGGCGACGATCTACCTGTGCGGTCCGACGGTGCAGTCGGACCCGCACGTCGGCCACGGGAGGGCAGCTGTCGCGTTCGATGTGATTCGTCGCTACCTGGCGTGGAGCGGCTACGAGGTGACCCTGGTGCAGAACGTCACCGACGTTGAGGACAAGATCATCGCTGCTGCTCTGGAGCGGAACCTCTCTGTCGAGGAGCTCGCCCGCGAGATGACGGGACGGTTCGAAGCCGCATACCGGGCACTCGGTGTGCTCCGGCCCAATGTCGAGCCCCGAGCAACCGATCACATCGAGCAGATGCAGCAGATGATCGCCAAGCTCATCGCAAAGGGCCACGCCTACGAGTCCGATGGTGACGTCTATTTCGTTGTCCGATCGTTCCCCGGGTACGGGGCGCTGTCCGGACACCGCATCGACGAACTCATCTCTGGAGCTCGCGTTGAACCAGGTGAACACAAGCGGGACCCTCTCGACTTCGCGCTGTGGAAGGCAGCAAAGCAGGGTGAACCCAGATGGGACTCACCGTGGGGCCCCGGGCGGCCGGGCTGGCACATCGAGTGTTCAGCGATGTCGCTTGCCTACCTGGGTGATGGGTTCGATATCCATGGTGGTGGCACCGACCTGATCTTTCCTCACCATGAGAACGAGATCGCCCAGTCCGAGGCGGCGACCGGCAAGCGGTTCGCCCGCTACTGGCTCCACAACGGCATGGTCAATCTCGCGGGGGAGAAGATGGCCAAATCGACCGGCAGGGTGATCGGTCTCGAAGAGGCCATCGACCGGTTCACCCCCATGGCGATCCGTCTGTTCTATCTGCGGGCCCACTACCGGACACCACAGGAGTACTCGGAGGCGCTCCTTGCTGACGCGAAGGCCTCCGTGGAGCGGCTGTGGGCGTTCCGTCGCAGGGCTGTGCCTGGGAGCGATCCCGACCCGGCAGTCATCGCCACCTTTCGGGAGGCCATGGACGACGACTTCAACACGCCTGAGGCCGTCAGCGTCTTGTTCGATGTGGTACGGGAAGGCAACCGCCGTCTGGATGCGGGCGAGTCCGCAGGACCTCAGGTGGCAGCGTTCGACGTGATCGCCGGCGTGCTGGGTTTGGTGCCTCCCGGCGACGAACTGGGCGAGTTGGCCGAAGCCCTGACAGAGCTGGCCGGGGACCTCGGTGTGACGCCGGGGGACTCGGCAGAAGCGACCGTGCAACGTCTCATCGAGTCGCGTCAGACGGCTCGCGTGCAGCAGGACTGGACGATGGCGGACGTGGTGCGGGACAGGCTTGCCGAACTGGGTGTGATCCTGGAGGACACGGCCGATGGCGTCCGTTGGCATCGGCGCTGACCTGGAAGGGGTCCACGCCGTACAGGCTGCTCTGGATGCCGGAAGGGTCGAGCTGCTGACCGTTGAGTCCTCGAGGCTCGAGACGCTCGAAAGCATGGTGGCCGGCGCGCGAGATGCTGGGGTGACCGTTGAGGTCGTCGACCGGGTCGAGGCAGTCACGGCCGTTCCGCAAGGCGTCACTGCCCGCGCCCGACCGATCCGAACGGTGGGGATCGACGAACTCGTTGAACCTGCTCCGGCAGCGATCGTTCTTCTGGATCACCTCCACGACCCGCACAACGTCGGCGCGATCGCGCGTTCGGCCGTCGCTGCGGGAATGACCGGATTGATCATTCCCGATCGGAGAACCGCGCCCCTCGGGCCCACCGCCTTCAAGGCCGCTGCAGGAGCCTTTGAACACCTCCGAGTGTGCATCCACTCATCGAGTGCCGATGCTGTGGCCAGACTCGCCAGGGCCGGGCTGTGGGCGGTCGGTCTCACGGCCCAGGGGGAGACGCCGCTCTTCGGGTTGGATCTGTTGACGGAGCCGATTGTCATCATCATTGGAGCCGAGGGGCGGGGGGTGGGACGTCTGGTCGGGGAGCGGTGCGACGTGCTGGTCCGCATACCGATGGCTGCAGAGTTCGAGAGCCTCAACGCGTCTGCAGCCGCGACCTTGGCCATGTTCGAGGTGGCCCGAGTCCGGAGAGCTGACAGCTGACAGCTCACAGCTCACAGCT
>CBEVHI010000197.1:0-4106 GCA_965549635.1 uncultured bacterium
CCTTCGTCAGCCAGAGTGGGGCCATCTGCGCTGCAGTGATCGACTGGTCTCGCGGGCAGGGATTCGGATTCAGCCGGCTGGCCAGCGTCGGCAACGAGGCCGACGTCTCCGAGACGGACATGCTCGAGTCACTCGTGCAGGACCCGTACACGAAGACCGTGACCCTGTATCTGGAGAGCGTTGTCGACGGGAGGAGGCTCGTCGAAGTCGCCCGCGGCGCCGACAAACCGATCGTTGCGTTCAAAGCCGGCCGGTTTGCAGCCGGAAGGCGGGCGGCATCCAGTCACACCGGAGCGCTGGCGGGGGAGGATGCCGCCTACGACGCGGCTTTCCGGAGGGCAGGGATCCTGCGAGCCTTGTCCACCGAGCAGATGTTCGACTGGGCCAAGGCGCTGGCAAGCCTCCCGCGCTTGTCCGGCCGCAGAGTTGCCGTGCTGACCAACGCCGGCGGGCCGGGCGTCGCTGCCGCCGACGCCCTGGAGCAGCAGGGGCTGGAGCTGGCCTCGTTCGGAGCATCCACGGTTGCTTCGCTGCAGAGGTGGCTTCCGTCCGCAGCTTCGCTCGAGAACCCGGTCGACATGCTGGCATCCGCTTCTCCTCAGGTGTATGCGAGATGCCTGGCCGCTCTCCTGAAGGACGCCGCGGTCGATGCCGTACTGGTCATCCTTCCGCCGCCACCGCGACACAGAGCCGAAGATGTGGCCGAGGCGGTCATCCCGATCATCAAGACCAGTTCGAAGCCGGTGGTGATCGCCTTGATGGGCCAAGATCTGATCCGGGAGGCGGCAGACCGGTTCCGGCAGGCCGGCATTCCCGACTACCGGTTCCCTGCGAGAGCGGCCGGAGCCCTGGGAGCCCTGCACCGCGCGGCGGGAGTTCTTGAGTCCTCGGAGGTGATCGACACACCGAGGATCGCTGAGCAAGCGATTGTGAAGCCGGTAGCCGGTTTGGACGGTTGGCTTGGACCGGATCAGGCCAACGCGTTGCTGGCCGCCCACGGCATCCCTTGCATCGAGTCGACTCGCGCTCACGACGGAACATCCGCGGCTGAGACCGCCACCGAGCTTGGCTTCCCTGTTGCAGCCAAGGTCGACTCTCCCGAGTTCACGCACAAGTCCGACGTTGGAGGCGTGCTCCTCAACCTGGAGAGCGCCGGCGAGGTACGAGATCGGGTCGACGCGATGCTGTCACGAATCCGCAGGAGTCATCCTGAGACGCGAGTGGACGGAGTGACGGTCCAGAAGATGGCACCGGATGGTCAGGAGGTCGCAGTCGGGATCGTGCGGGATCCACAGTTCGGACCGCTGCTCATGTTCGGATCGGGCGGGGTCGACGTCGAAGGCCTCGGGGACGTGGCCTTCGCCCTGTCTCCGGTCAGCAGCGCCGATCTCGCACATCTCTTCTCGGCGACGTGGGCTGGAAGGCGGCTGTCCGGCTTTCGCGGTGCCCCCTCGGGGGATCGCGAAGGTGTTGGCGATGTCATCGTTCGGCTCGGGGGGTTGATGGAGACTCATCCCGAAGTGCTCGAAGTCGAGATCAACCCGCTCTTGGTCACGACCGATGCCGTGACGGCGCTCGATGTGCGAGTCCGTCTCGGCCCAGATCGACGGGCAGAGCCGCCCGTAGACTGATGGCGAGCATGAACCCGCGAGACGCCACCGAGGCGCTCATCCGCATCTTGACCGGCGCCGTTGATCATCCACCTGCCTTTCGCCTCTGGGATGGAAGCCACATCGGACCCAGCGACGCCGCAGCCACGATCGTCCTTCAGCATCCGGGTGCTCTCCGGGCGATGCTGCTGCCCCCGAGCGACTTGATCGCAGGCGAGGCCTACGTCTCCGACGACGTCGACATCGAGGGCGACCTTTTCTCGCTGCTGGAGTTCGGTTTCGAGTTCGTGGAAGGGCACATGGACAAGAGATCGGCCTTGTCGATCCTTCGTCTCGCACGCAGGCTGCCGCGACAGAAACGGCGCACGAAGACGGATCGTCCGAAGAAGCAGGGTCGTCTGCACTCCCTCCGACGGGACCGTCAGGACATCCGGTATCACTACGACGTTGGCAATGACTTCTACCGGCAGTTCCTCGACCCATCGATGGTGTACTCGTGCGCCGCGTTTCTTGACCCCTCCGAACCGCTCGAGACTGCGCAGCGACGGAAACTGGATCTCATCTGTCGCAAGCTCCAACTCGAGGAAGGTCAACGCCTCCTTGACGTCGGGTGTGGTTGGGGTGCCCTCGTGACCCACGCAGCCCGTTACTACGGCGTGGAGGCGGTTGGGATCACTCTGTCATCAGAGCAGGCAGCCTATGCCAGGGAGCTGACAGACCTGCAGGGGTTGAGCGACAAGGTGACGATTCTCGAACAGGATTACCGGACGGTCGACGGAACTTTTGACGCCATTGCGTCTGTGGGCATGTTCGAACACGTTGGCCGCAGCAAGATGGGGACCTATTTCGACCATTTGCGGAGCCTGCTCGTTCCGGGCGGAGTGCTCCTCAACCACGCGATTGGTACGAGGGAACGAAACCGTGGTCGGATCAAGCCAACGTTCGTTTCCACGTATGTGTTTCCCGACGGTGAGCTGCTTCCGATCGAGGAGGTCGTCGGCGCTGCTGAACGCGCCGGATTCGAACTGCGCGATCTCGAATCGTTGCGCACGAGCTACGCATTGACCTTGCGCCACTGGGTAGCGAATCTCGAGCAACACCGTGAGGCCGCAGTGCAGGCGGCAGGGGAGCGGATCTACCGGATCTGGCGGGCCTTCATGGCCGGGTCGGCGCTCTCTTTCGAGAAGTCCAGGATCACTGTGTATCAGCTCGTGCTCGCAGACCCAGCCCGACCGTGGACGTACGGCAGGACCTGGGCGGTCGCCGGAGACGATTGATCACTACGCCCCGGCCTCCAACACGACCTCATCCGAGATCGTCGGATTGCCGTCGAGCGGCTCCAAGGTCACCTCGATGTCCGGAAAGTCCTTCCGGGCAACGCCGACGACGAGCCGAACGTCGGAAGCATCGCGGAACGTGCCTGCAGAAACGTAGGCGTCGCCTTTCCTGAACCACAACTCGTACACAGAACCGATGGGTGCAGGCTCGAGTCCTTCGACGTGCAACGCGACGCGAGTGCCCTCGCTCGTGTTCCACCCAGCTACGTACCCTTCGGCCTGACCTTCGGTGGCGGCGACGGGAAGCTGCCAGTCGGGTCTGTTCGACAGCATGGAGATGCCGACAACGACGACAAGAACGCCGGCGGCGATCGACGCTGCATACCGGAACCACCCCGGGGTTGTCGGGGCCGGCGTTGCCGTTCGCCCAGCGATCAGGCCGACCACCTGGTCTTCGAGCTCAGGAGACGGCTCCTCCCAGACTGCCCCGGATGTCAGCACCGAGGCGGCGGACGTGAGGTCGTCCAACACGGCCTGGCATGCCGGGCATGATGCGGCATGGCGACGTTCCGCGTCGCCAGTGGTGCCGGCCAGATACGCTGCTCGTACGTCTTCACACTTCATGCAGTTGCCTCGTTGAGATGTTGAAGGAGACCCGCCAGTCGTTTGTGGGCTCGGTGCGTCCGGGACTTCACGGTACCGACGGGGATACCGAGCTCATCTGCCGTCTCCCGCTGAGTCAGTCCAAGGAAGTGGGCTGCTCGCACTACTGCTTGTTCGTCTTCGGGCAGTCGGTCGAGAGCCTCCCGTACCGCCCAGGTCTCCCAGGTCCCTTCGAACGACGGGGTCAGCACGGCCACTTCCGTCTCGATGCGTTCGCTGTCGTGACGTCGCTCACGTCGGTACAGATCGACGGCCACTCGGCGGGCGATCGCATATAGCCACGGTGCCAAGTCCTTCTCAACGTCGAAGCGGTGGGCACCGCGCCATGCCTGCAGGAACGTCTGCTGCACCGCCTCTTCGGCGAGAGACCGGTCGCCAAGTGCACCGTATGCAACGGAGAACACCGGTTTCGCATACCGCTGGTACAGCTCGCGCACGGCGGACGGATCTCCGCTGCGAAACCGGCGCATCATGCGTTTCGGCGACATTGCTCTAGACGCTACTTGATCGGGTTGCCGGTGGGGTCGACGACGTACCAGACGTCTTTGACGCCTTG
>CBEVHI010000198.1:0-4106 GCA_965549635.1 uncultured bacterium
CGATGCCGAGAGTCGAGGGAAGGACAAGACTCATGAAGAGAGTCCGATGGTTGGTAGTTCTCGCGGTCTTTGCCATGATCGCAGCGGCTTGCGGAGGCGGTGGAGGTACTGCCGACAAGGCGCAGGTCAACGTCTTCGGCGCTTTCAGCGGTACCGAGGCCGCGGCAGTCCAGTCGGTGATCGACGACAAGCTTGCCGACAAGGACTATGTGGCGACCTACGAAGGATCCGACAGCTTCGAGGAGCAGATCAAGATTCGTGTCGATGGTGGCAACCCGCCCGACATCGCCTTGTATCCGCAGCCGGGAGCCGTGGTCGAGCAGGCGAAGGCCGGCAATGCGATCGCTCTCGAGGATCTCGGGTTCGACATGGCAGCGCTCGAAGCGACCTTCGGGCCATACCTGCTCTCGTTGGGTGAGTACAACGGCAAGCACTACGGTCTGCCGACGAACACCAACATCAAGAGCTTGGTGTGGTATCCGGAACCGGCCTTCAGCGATGCCGGCTACACGCCTCCGACGACCTGGGACGAGCTGATTGCCCTGAGTGACAAGATGGTCGCCGACGGCAACACTCCGTGGTGCATCGGATTCGGTTCCGACGCCGCCACCGGATGGCCGGGCACCGACTGGATCGAAGACATCATGCTTCGGACGGCAGGTGCAGATCTGTACGACCAGTGGGTCAGCCACGATCTGGCGTTCTCGAGCCCGGAAGTCAAGCGAGCTTTCGAACTGCTCGGTGATGTGGCATTTGCAGACGGCTATGTCCTCGGTGGCGCGGATCAGATCCCGGCGATCGACTTCCGTGACGCACCGGACCCGATGTTCAACAGCCCACCGGCGTGCTTCATGCACCGGCAGGCGTCGTTCATCACGCAGTTCTTCGATGCGCAGGACGGGCGCACGCTCGTCGGCGGCACCGACTACAAGGTGTTCGCATTCCCGGACATTGATCCTGGCAAGAAGGGCGCGCTCATTGCAGGCGAACTCGGAGCGATCTTCAACGATCGTCCTGAGGTGAGGGAGTTCCTCAACGACTTCATCTCGACGGATCTCCAGTGCGCGCAGGGCGGCACAGACGCAGGGCGTATCTCGCCGAACGTCAACGTCGGTCCTGACTGCTACAAGGACGCGATCACGGCAACAGCAGCAGGTGCTGTCGTCGACGCCTTGAAGATCAACGGTGCACGATTCGATGCATCCGACCTGATGCCATCTGTCGTTGGTGCCGGTACCTTCTGGACCGCCATGAACGACTATGTCAAGGGTGGACCCGGAACACTCGACGGCATCCTGGCGGAGGTCGACGCTTCCTGGCCGTCCTCGTAGGGCGTCTGGGTCAAGAAGACCAAGGGAGGCGGCCGCATCGGCCGCCTCCCTTTCTGTATAGTCAGATGGAGCGTGGAGAGGAGCGTCCTTGAGTGTCGATATGAAGCCGGAGACGACGACGGTTGAGCGCGCCGCGCACTCTGTGTGGGTGGGCTTCTTGCGAGTGGTCGCTTCCTTCGGAGTACCGATCCTCGCGTTCGTTCTGCTCTGGGTGACATTCGAGTTCCTCCGCAACAGCGATGCTCCAAAGCTGGTGCTGGCGCTCGTTGCCATCATTGTGGGCGTAGGCGGCATCTTCGTGCTGTTCTGGGCGATGGACTTCGCCGTCAGTCAGTTCTCCGACAGGGTGCAGGAACGGGTACGACCCTACGTGTTCGTCGGACCCGCACTCGTAATCCTCTCGGTGTTCCTGGTCTACCCGGCGATCAACACCACCATTCTGAGCTTCAAGGATGCGACGTCGGATAGCTTCGTGGGACTCGACAACTACAAGTTCGTATTCTCCGATCCGGCGATGCTGCGATCGATTCGCAACACCTTCGGGTGGGTGATCGCCATTCCGCTGATTACCGTCGGAATCGGTCTCGGCTTCGCCACGCTTGCCGATCGCCTCCGGCGCGGTGAGGCATTCGCCAAGTCGCTGATCTTTCTCCCGATGGCCGTGTCGTTCGTCGGCGCTTCCATCGTTTGGCGATTCGTCTACAGCTTCAGACCGGAGGGGTTCGGGAACCAGATCGGTCTCCTCAACGGCATCATGGTGAGCCTCGGGAAGCAGCCCGTCGCATGGCTGCAGGAAGCACCATGGAACAACCTCTTGCTGATGGTGGTCATGGTGTGGCTCCAGACGGGTTTCGCCATGGTCATCCTCTCTGCCGCGATCAAGGCGGTGCCTGACGACATCCTCGAAGCGGCTCGCATCGATGGAGCGAGAGAGATTCAGGTGTTCTGGAGGGTGATCGTGCCATCGATCATGTCCACGATCGTGGTGGTGACCACCACGATGGTCATCAACGCTATGAAGATCTTTGACATCATCTGGGTCATGACCAACGGTCAGAATGACACGGAGGTGATCGCAGAACGAATGCTCCGCTGGTTCTTCAAGTTCCAGGACAATGGGAAGGGGGCCGCGATCGCGGTCGTCCTCTTCGTGGCCGTCATTCCGATCATGGTGCTCAACGTGAGGCGCTTCAGGGCTGAGGAGGCGATTCGATGACGACGACAACAGCCCGAACGAATCGTGCCCCCGGCTTCTTCAGCAGACTCTTTGAACGCCTGCCCAGCAAGCTGTCGATCATTGTCTTCACACTGCTGTGGTCGATCCCAACGCTGGGACTGTTGATCAGCTCCTTCCGGAGTCCGAACTTCGTCAAGACCTCCGGGTGGTGGACGGTGATTCCCCACCTGTTCGACAGCGCGCAGTGGACGATCGTCAACTACAAGGATGTGCTCTCTTCGGTGGGCTTCGGGAACGCCTTCCTGAACAGCCTCGCGGTGTCGATCCCTGCGACGGTCATCCCGATCACGGTGGCGGCGTTTGCCGCGTATGCGTTTGCGTGGATGGACTTCAAGGGACGGCAGTGGATCTTCGTGGCCGTGGTCGGGCTCATGGTGGTCCCCCTGCAGATGGCGCTGATCCCGATCCTCAGCTTGTACTCGCGTGGTGGCCATTTCATGGGGGTGACGATCTTCCCGAACCTTCAGCTCACCGGCACCTACATGGCGGTGTGGCTCGCCCATACCGGATTCGGGCTACCGCTGGCGGTGTATCTCCTGAGGAACTACATCGGGTCGCTGCCGTCATCGACGATCGAGTCGGCCAAGATCGATGGAGCGAACCACTTCACGATCTTCTGGAGGCTGATCATCCCGCTGTCGGTGCCTGCGCTGGCGTCGTTCACGATCTTCCAGTTCCTCTGGGTGTGGAACGACTTCCTGGTAGCCCTCGTCTTCTTGGGCGGGACGCAGGAAGTTCGGGTGATCACTCAGGCGCTGGCGGAGCTAAACGGAACCCGCGGGGAAGCGTGGCATTTGCTGACGTCTGGAGCGTTCATCACGATGATCCTTCCGCTGACGGTGTTCTTCTCGCTGCAGCGGTACTTCGTGCGTGGTTTGACCGCCGGTTCCGTCAAAGGATGATCTTTGGCCGATGAGCCGATCACAGCCCGGCGCACGTGGCTGGCGCTGACGCTCGCGACCGCGATCGCGGCAGGAAGCTCGATCGCGGTCCTGCTGGCGTTCCTCTCCGGCAACACTGAGGGCGGACCGAAGGCGGGAGGGATGTTTGCGCTCGGCCTCGCCCTCGTCCCCTTCGCGTTCCTGGTGCTTGCGTTCGGTTCGAGGCACCCGAGTCCGGCAGCGGCGACAGTCGTCGCGATGCTGGTGTCACTGGTGGTCGCGATTCCTGTGTTGGCGATCGCATCCGATGTCGTGACTGGTTTGGTGGCCGGATTCGGGGCGGGGGGAGTGATCGCCCTCCGTTTCGATCCTGAGCGGCACTCGCGGCTCTGGCGCTGGATCGCTGTTGGGATCGTGACGCTCTACGTGTTCGTCCTCCTCAGGACCGTGACGGAGGCGGGCCTGTTCGCCGGGCCGCTCCTCCCGCTCTTCGCCGTTGGTGTCGCCGACCTGTTCACGGAACGGCGACGCAAGATCGTCAGTTCGTAAACTCGGGGATCGGTTCGGTGGGGATGGTCCGGTCGGCGAGCGCTCGACCGATTGCGACCATATAGCCTTCCGACGTCCGTTCCCACGTGTAGCGGTCGAGGACCCGGC
>CBEVHI010000199.1:0-4076 GCA_965549635.1 uncultured bacterium
CTGTTGGCTGTTGGCTGTTGGCTGTTGGCTGTTGGCTGTTGGCTGTTGGCTGTTGGCTGCCGAGCTACGGCCTGAGCTGGGCGATACCGCTCTCCGCTTCCGTTCCCCGAAAGCCCCAGTTCTCGAGCATCCATCGCTGGCTGTCGAGACCATCGCGGCTCGGTCGAACGTAGCTGCCGTCGGCCTGCAGGACGCGGGCTTGGGCGGTGTCCTTGAGGTGGACGGTGAGCGCAGCGTCTCTGACGAGGGTGAGGTCGTCGCCTTCGAGGGGGAAAAGCGTCTCGACACGCCGGTTGAGGTTGCGGGGCATGAGATCGGCACTGCCGATGAGCAGCTCCTCGTCTCCACCGTTGCGGAAGTAGTAGATACGGGTGTGCTCGAGGAACCGTCCGACGATCGAGGTGACCGTGATGGTCTCACTCACACCGGGAACACCGGGACGCAGTGAGCAGATGCCACGCACCTGCAGGTCGATCTTCACACCGGCCTGTGATGCCCGATACAGCGCTTGGATCATTCGCTTGTCGACGAGGGCGTTCATCTTGAAGGCCAGATACCCGTCACCGTGGGCCCGATGGCGTTCGATCTCCCTTTCGATCCGATCGAGGAGTCCGGAGCGCATGGCCGTGGGAGCCACGAGAAGCTTGCGATAGTCCGTCTGGTTGGCGTACCCGGTGAGGACGTTGAAGAGCTCGGAGACATCATCGGCGATGTCCTCGTCGACGGTGAACAGTCCGAAGTCGGTGTACACCCGTGCGGTCAACGGGTTGTAGTTTCCTGTCCCCAGATGGACGTAGCGGCGCAATCCGGTGGTCTCCTTGCGGACCACAATGGTCATCTTTGCGTGCGTCTTCAGCCCGACAAGACCGTACACGACGTGCACCCCGGCTTTCTCGAGCGCTCGTGCCCACCCCAGGTTGTTCTCCTCGTCGAACCGTGCCTTCAACTCGACAAGGACGCTGACCTGCCGCCCGTTCTCGCGCGCCTCGAGAAGCGCTTGGACGATCGGGCTGTTCGTCCCTATCCGGTACAGGGTCTGCTTGATCGCCAGCACCTTGGGATCGCGGGCCGCTTGGCGAAGGAAGTCGACGACCGGCCGGAAGCTGTCATACGGGTGATACAGAAGCACATTCTGCTGCCGGATCGCCGCGAACAGGCTGTCGCTTCCGGAAATCGCCGGGGGGATCGACGGCTTGAAGGGCTCATCCTTCAGATCCGGCCGGTCCACGCTGGTCAGTTCCATCAAGTCGGCAAGTCCGAGCGGACCGTCGAAGTCGAACACCTGGTAGGGGGCGAGGCGCAGGTTCTTGATCAGCATCGCCCTGACCCACTCCGGCATCGCCTCGTCGATCTCGAGGCGGTCGGCCGATCCGAACCGCCTCAGGCCGACGCCCCGTTCGACGGCCACGGACAGATCCGAGGCTTCGTCTTCTTCGATCTCGAAGTCGGCATCACGCGTCAAGCGGAACGGGTAGGCAGCGATGACTTCCACCCCGGGGAACAGCAGGTCGAGGTTGGCGGCAACCACCTCCTCGATCCACACGAACGTGTTGCTCGATTCGACGAGACCGAGGTTCTCATAGCTGTCGGCCTTGTCCTCGCTGGGGACTCGCAGGAGACGGGGGAAGACCGCCGGTACCTTGAGTCGGGCAAACAGCTCGCCCCGATCGGGGTCTTTGACCAACACGGCCAGGTTCATGCTCAGATTGGCGATGTGGGGGAAAGGTCGGCCAGGGTCGAAAGCCAGCGGGGTCAGCGCGGGGAAGATCTGACGCTTGAAGTGACGTCGCAGAAGCTTCCTCTGCTTTCGCTTCAGCTGGCTGAAGGGAAGGATGGCGAGCCCTTCTTCTGCCAGGGCGGGCATGAGATCGTCCTTGCAGCAGTTCATGCTGCTCTCGAGTTGGGGGAGTACCGTCCTGCGGATTTCGGCGAGCTGCTCAGAGGGACTCATACCGTCCGGCGGCGCCTCCAGGACACCCGATTCGAGCTGTCGGCGCAGACCGGAGACCCTGATCATGTAGAACTCGTCGAGGTTGGAGGCGAAGATCGACAGGAACTTGACGCGTTCCAGCAGCGGGTGGCGATGATCGAGCGCCTCTTCGAGGACTCGTCCATTGAATTGCAGCCAGCTCAACTCCCTGTTGATGAACAGGGAGTGATCGTCGAGATCGATGGCGTGCTGTGATGGTTCGGGTGTGACCACTGGTCTTGCTCCGAGGCGCTTGACTCTGTATCGGCCTCTCTTGTGTCGAATATACCGTTTCGTGTCGGTTGTCCGTCGGGTACGCTCGTCAGCAGATGAAGACCTTGCTGTTGATGCGCCACGGGAAGTCCGATTGGGATGCGTCGTTTGGCCACGATCACGAGCGACCGCTGGCCAAGCGCGGGATCGGCGCCGCCGAGACAATGGGTAGGTTCCTGGCTGCGGCCGGCGAACTCCCCGACGTCATCATCACATCCGCAGCAGTCCGTGCTGAGCAGACGATCCGACTTGCGGGAGCCGCCGGGGACTGGGGTGTCCCGGTTCGCGCCACCGACGCGCTGTACAACACCCGTCCCGAAGCGGTGCTCGACGAGGTTCGGGCCGAACCGGACACAACCGAGAAGCTGATGATTGTGGGGCATGAGCCGACCTGGTCGGGGATGCTGACGCTCCTCGTTGGTGGCGGCCGCTACCCGTTCCCTACGGCTGCGGTGGCACGCATCGACCTCCCCGCGGTGACCTGGGCCGACCTCGAGTATGGAACCGGGGAGTTGCGCTGGCTGGTGACTCCACGACTGCTGACCAAGGCGATGGGCTAAGCAGCCAACAGTCTGGCTCGCTCCGCTCGCCGTACCTCGTCCTTGGTACTCGGTATCTCGACTCTGCACGATGGGCGATGGTTGCGGCGCCTGCCGAATCTGGAAGACCGCTACTTGTCGTAGTAGAGAAGACCCATGTCCGCACGAAGTACGGAATACGAAGTACCAGGTACCTTCTTTTCTACCAGCGGTCCGACTTCTTCTCGTCGTAGTAGTCGAGTTGATCGATCGGCAGGATCAACGAGGTCAGGATGTTCATCAGGTGAGCGGTGATCCGCTTGCAGTAGCGGTAGTAGAGCGCCTGCGGGACCGCCTGAGACGGCGTCGTGTCGGCGTTGATCTGCTCGAGTACGTGCTCGTCGAACTCGTCGAGTTTGGTGTCGCCTTCCGCGATGAGTCTGCGTGCCCCCTCTTCGTCGCGAGAACTGAACGTCCGCGCAGCCTCGGCGATGAACTCGGAGACCCAGCGGCGATCGGCGAGGATCTGCTCCCGATGGTCACCGGCCTGCAGCCGGCCGACGGCGTTGGCGATGTCCCAGATGTTCTTGGCATGGTCCCCGACTCGCTCGGCGTCCTTGGCGACGCTCATCGAGGCGAGCACCATGGGCAGATCGGCCTTTGCGCCATGCACACCGACGTGAACGACGAGCTGCCGCCTGACCTCGCGCTCCGCCTCGTTGATGCGCCGGTCGGTCGCCCGGATGTCTTCGCCGACAACCGCTGGATCGGCCCCTGCGAGCAACGCGTCGGTCGCTGCATCGAACGTGTGGCGCCCGTCGACGATCATCTGGCGGATCTTCTGCTCGATTGCCTCGAGTTCGCTGTCGGAGCTTCCTCGGAAGAATTCAATCACCATGGTGTCTCTCCTCAGTCGAAAAGTAGTAGGCCGATCAGGGGAAGCACAACAAACACCCCCACGACGTAGGCGAGCACCGCCGATTTCCTGATTTCGGCGGCAGCGGCAAGCTTCTCCGCGAGCCAGAGAGGTACTCGGCGGATGGCAGGCACCGGGTAGAAGACGAGGATGCCGCCAATGTTGAACAGCGTGTGCACGAGGGCGATCACCAGGCCTTCGGGACGCTCGGAAGCGAGAGCGGCGAGGAGGGCGGTGGCCGTCGTCCCCACGTTGGCGCCGAGCGTGACGGGGAATCCGTTTTCCAACGTGAGGACGCCGGCGGCAATCATCGGGACGAGGAGCGACGTCGTGATGCTCGAACTCTGCACCGCGACGGTCATGACGATGCCGACCATGATGGCCGGAATCCCGCCACCCC
>CBEVHI010000200.1:0-4061 GCA_965549635.1 uncultured bacterium
AAGGAGAAGCTGCCCTTGTTGGGCTGTGGAGGTGTGGGGGTCTTCCTTGACGCCGAGGTCACCCTGTCGTCGCCGCTCAACGGTCGGCCGCTCTACAACGCAGGTCTGGTGCCGGCCGTGCGAGTCGACCGGTAGCGAGTGGCCAAACGCACTCGAGCATTTGGCACACAGAACTCCACTCAATCCACACTGGCGCGGAGGGGGGAAGTTTGCCCGATGGCGGCTACGGAAGAGGAGGCGATGAGGCTGCGCCGCCGTGGTTCGACCCGTCAGCCGCTCACGCGTTGGGAACCCCCAAGGAGAAGATTCCATCAAGCGTGTCGAGGGTCCGCTCGACATCTCGCTGAAGGGCTCGCGGTACGACCAGCCGGTCGATCGTCCTGCCCAGCAAGTTGGTCGATTCCTCGGTTGTCATCGTCACCTCGAGCGTGAATCCGCTGTCGGCGTCTCGGTATTGCCAGGTCTGGTGCACATCAGGCAACCCGGAGACCTCGGTGGTGTGGCGGACCAGCTCGCCTTCCCGAATCTCGTCGATCGTGGTGCGGCCTGAGACACGGCGCCCAAGCAGTGAGTAGGTGAAGCTCACCGCGTCACCCGCCTTCTCGAATGATGTCGAGTCGGCATCGCGGATCTCGATGACTCCGGAGTAGTAGTCGGGCCACACCGTCGGGTTGGTGAGGTATACGAAGGCATCGCTTCGCTCGACCGGGTAGTTCCTGCTCACTGTCACAGTTGCCATGCGGCTCCTTTCCTGGGGGTGGCTCGTTGGCTATGCAGCCTGCGAACCGTGGGCATCGTCCTCTTCTGATCGATCTTGCCAGACCAACCATCCGGGGTCGAGGTCCGCCATGATCTCTTCGTCGGTCAGATCGAGGCAGATAGGCAGGGGATCGAATAGCCACGCGATCAGTGATCTGCGCGCTCGCTTCGCTGGTGCTGTCATGCTCGGTCTCCTTTCGGCAACCTGGTCAGGGCTTTCCTGACTCCCCACCATGAGAACCGGAGCCGATCAAGCCGCGATCACGTACTGGTCAATCCGTGGTCTTAAACAGGACAGTGCCTCCTGCTACGTTCCAGGTAGGAGGAAACGTGGCGATCGAATTCCGGGTGTTGGGACCACTCGAAGTCAGCATCGATGAGCATCCGGCTGATCTCAGCAGCAAGAGGCAGCGTCTCCTGTTGAGTCTGCTCCTCACTTACGCAAACGAGCGAGTCTCCGTAGACCGGCTCATCGACGGTATCTGGGGAGACGACCCGCGTGAACGGGCTCGACACACTCTCCAGGTCCACGTGTCGAAGCTGCGCAATCTTCTCGAGCCACAACATCAGCGAGGTCACCCGTGGACCGTCATTGCAACGGTGGAAGACGGCTACCGGTTGCAGGTGGAACCCGATCGGTTCGATCGAGATGTGTTCGAGCGTCTCGCCGCGGAAGGCCGCAGGCTGTTGGAGAAAGGAGAGAACCTTGGGGCGGCTCACAAGTTGCGAGAAGGGCTCGACGCGTGGCGCGGGGCAGCCTTCTCGGAGTTGGCGCTCGAAAGGGCCCTGCAATCGGAGGCAGCGCGCCTGGAGGAACTCCGCCTGTCGGCGTTGCAGGACCGCATGGAGGTCGATCTCCGCCTCGGTCGACACCACGAAGTAATCCCTGAACTCAGAGACCTGGTCGACGTCCACCCGTTCCGGGAGCGACTCCGGGAGCTGCTCATGCTGGCTTTGTATCGGGCGGGACGTCAGGAGGAGGCGTTGCGGACCTACCGGTCGCTCGAACGGGCCCTTGGGGAGGAGTTGGGAATCGAACCGGGACACGAGGTCAGAACCCTTGAGAAGCAGATCTTGCTCCAGGATCCCTCTCTCGACCTCGACTCTCCGCCTTCTCGTCCGGTCACCAACTTGCCGGCGCCGACCACGAGCTTCGTCGGGCGGCAGCGAGATATCGACGAGACCCTGAAGCTTCTCGACGGAACGCGGCTGCTCACCTTCCTGGGTCCGGGCGGAGTCGGCAAGACGCGACTGGCCCTCGCTGCCGCGACCGCGATGACACGTCCGCCGTCGGATGGAGTCTGGCTCGTGGAGCTTGCATCGCTCCGTGATCCGATGTTGATAGGCCAGGCCGTTGCCGATGTGCTCGATATCGACCAGCAACCTGGCCGCCAGGTCGAGGCCACACTTGCCGACCGGTTGCGTCACGCCGACATGCTGCTGATCTTCGACAACTGCGAGCACCTCATCGAAGGTACGGCCGCCCTGGTCGATTGGCTGCTGCGGGCGTGTCCCAAGATCCGGGTGTGTGCAACGAGCAGGGAACCACTCGGAATCGGCGGCGAAACTCGCCTGGCCGTCTCAGGCTTGCACGTGCCTGCTGAGGAGGATGAGCTCGACCAGACAGAGCTTGCCAACTGCGACGCGGTTCGCTTGTTCGCCGACCGTGCTTCTGCCGCCCTGGCTCGATTCGAGCTGAGTCCAGAGAACACCGGTGCGGTGGCACAGATCTGCCGGCGTCTCGACGGCATCCCCCTGGCCATCGAGCTCGCCGCCTCGCGGGTGACCGTCCTGACACCACAGCAGATCGGGGCCGAGCTCGACCACCGTTTCGAGCTCCTCATCACCGGAAGCCGCACCGCTGACATCCGACAACGGACGCTCAAAGCCACACTGGACTGGAGCTACGACCTGCTCACCGAGCCCGAGCAGGCAGTACTGCGACGGCTGTCGGTGTTCCGAGGAACGTTCGGGTTGAGTGCGGTCGAGGCATTGTGTCGAGGGATCGATGATCGAGAGACCGCCACACTGGATCTCCTGGACCGACTCGTCGCCAAGTCCCTCGTCTCGGCCATCGGTTCCGGCACCGAGATGCGTTACGAACTCCTCGACACTCTGCGCATGTACGCACGGGCCAAGCTGGTGGACTCGGGGGAGGAGGAGGAAGCTTTGCTCCTTCACCAGGACTGGTACGTGGCTCTTGCGGAAAGGGCCGGGCCCGAGCTACGAGGCATCGATCAGCTGGTCTGGTTGCGCCGCATGGAGTCAGAACACGACAACCTGCGTGCAGCGCTCGAGCGTTCATACCAGACGGGCGATATCGGAGTTGCGTTTCGCATCGTCGGATCGATCGCCTGGTTCTGGTTTCTGCACTCCAATCTCGCGGAAGGTTGGCACTGGTTCGAGACGTTGATCGCCCAGAGGTCCGACGTCCCAACGATTCATCGAACGCGAGTCCTCATTGCAGCCGGGCAGTTTGCCTGGGAGCAGAGCAAGGACGACCAGGCGAAGCAGTGGCTACAGGAGGCGCTCGATGCGGCACGCAGAATCGAATCGCGAACACACGCCGGGTGGGCACTCGGCTACCTGGCTCTTCTAGCCACTTTGGAGGGCCGTTGGGAGGACGGCCAGCGCGATGCACGGGAGGCCCTGGAGTTGTTCGAGACCACGGGGAACCTCGGCGGGGCCGGCTTCTCCTTGTGGATCGAGGCCGGTGCCTCCTATTTCCAGGCGCGTGAGCGAGGAGCTGCAGGAGGCGGCCAGGCCACCGAGCTGATGGACAAGGTCGAGATGCTGCTCCCGGTGGCCCGCCGGATCGGTGACCGGAACTTCCTGGGCCATCTTCAATGGTCCTTGGGGATAGCGGCTCTCGACCGTGCCGACCCTGAGGATGCAGCCGAACGCCTGTCGGAAGCGTTGCAAGCCTTTCGTGAGCTCGGCAACAAGTCGTGTGCAGCCCACACCCTGGATCAGGTCGCCTGGCTCGCGGTTGCGAGGGGGAAGCCAAAGCGAGCAGCCAGGTTGCTTGCGTCCACACAAACACTGAGGGAGAGTCTCGGCATCCCCGGCCACGCTCTGGAGCGAAGGTCGTGGGAAGCGTGCAAGCAGGAAGTCGCCGACTTACTCCATCCCGACGAGTACGAGGAATCATGGGCTGATGGCAGGCGCATGAGTCCGGATCAGGCAATTGGCTACGCGCTGTCAGGAGTGACTGCGGGGGCTCACAGCTGAGCAGACTCTTGGGAGACTGCTGAGCAATACATGTCACGCATCTCGACGACCATGCATCACCACCCGCTGCG
>CBEVHI010000201.1:0-4019 GCA_965549635.1 uncultured bacterium
CGCTCCACCAGTGAAGCCTGGGCCCACAGGCGGACCGCTTACCGGGGCGGGCGCGGCGCCTACCGAAGGAGACTCTCCGAACAACTCGTCCAGAACGGCCTGCCTCGACAGCCCGTGATGCCACTTCCGCGCTCCGTTGTGAGGCGCATGTGGCTCCCAGTCTGCCGCGTGACCGCGTACCCGAGACGGCGCAACGCCCTCGCAAGCTCTGCGCCGGAAAGGTCGCGCGGGAGCTTCATACGGCCAGAACGTGCTCCCGGACGAAGTGGAGACGGATGATCTGGGGCCGGTCCTCGTCGTCGAAATGGCAGCGCACCGCATCACGGACCATCGTCTCCAACTCGGCGACGGTGTCCGCCTCCGTGAAGATCGGCTCTCCCAGGGCGCGAGCTGCAAACCCACCCTCCAAAGCCTCTTCCGCGACGAACACGATTTCGTTCACGTCGCCAGTCTATCACTGGGTCAACCAGTAAACCTCGGCCAAGTCACCCACCACCCATTCCCTCCCGCAGGATTGGGACGAATGTCTGCACCGTGGCCCCGTGAAGCTCCTTCACCAGCGCCTCCCGCCTTCGCTTCACCCGCCGGTGAGATATGCGGGCTGACACTCGCCCCTTCCCGCCCACACAATCCCATGCACGTGTAGGCGCGTCTTTCAAGGCGCGCCCCCAGCCCCGATCGCCCCCAGACATGCCTCTACCGTCCTGAGCGGAGGCCCGAAGGCCCGGAGTCGAAGGATCTGGCCGGGTGGTGCAGCATCTTCCGTTTCCCGTTTCCCCACACTCCTACCTTCGCCCCCTTGACACCCCCCCCGCCACAAAGAGAAATGGAACAACGAAACAACCCACCACGCTCGTCAGCCGGCGTTTCGTGGCGGTTCGAATGGAATAAGCGCTTTATTATCAATGATTTGCCTAGCAGATCATAGCGCGGTAGCTGTGTGTACTATCTGCCGAGCAAGCCACCGGCGCACTCTCATTACTTCCGATCGAGAGGGCTCACCACCCCGCTCGGGTTTCTATGCAACACACGCGTGTAGATCATCGTTGTCCTGACGTCCTTGTGGCCGAGCAGCTCCTGGACCGTGCAAATGTGGTACCCGTCCTCCAGGAGATGCGTCGCGAACGAGTGCCGCAGCGTGTGGCAGCTTGCCCTCTTCTTGATCCCGGCCTCCCGCAGCGCGGCCCTCACAGCCCGCTGGACTCGTTGTTCGTACAGGTGATGCCGTCGTCTCACGCCGGATCTCGGGTCGGTCGACAGGCGCGGCGCCGGGAACACCCACTGCCAACGCCACTCCGTCGCCGCCGCCGGGTACTTCCGCGCCAGCGCCGCCGGGAGCTCGACTCCGGGGACACCGTTCCGCCGGTCCAGGTCGAAGACCTCCCGCGCCTGTTCGAGCTGCCGGCGCAACGCTGGCCGGAGGCGTTCCGGCAGGACGGTGTGGCGGTCTTTGCCTCCCTTGCCATCACGAACCAGCAGCTGTCCGTACTCAAGATCGAGGTCCTTGACGCGCAGGCGAAGCGTTTGACCCAGCCGAGCTCACCACCGGTGATAAGTTGGACACATCCACCGGTTTTGGTTGGACACTCTGGGAAGGAGGTCCATGGCCGGTGGTAGGGCGTGGGGCATCCCCCCGCCGCCAGCCCCCCTGCGGCCCCTTCCCCCGGGGTCCCCGGGGGAAGGGGCCGCAGGGGGGCTGGCGGCGGCGCGCCGACCTGGGAGGGGTCGTGGATCTCGTGATTGGAAACGGAAGGTGGCCTCGGCTCGGCGATGATCGGGCTGACTCAACAAAAGGCGCCCAGCGCCGGGAGGAGGCCACCGTGACCATTGTAACGACTGCGAGGTCCATGATGATGAAACTGCTGCGTGAGGGCATTCCGGTCGCCCGGATCGCCGAGAGGCTCGGGGTGTCACGACAGACCATCTACAACTGGAAGAAGCGAGCGGAAGACGGACAAGCCGAGGCGGAGCCAAGACCAAGGAAGAGCAAGCTGGATCCCTTCCGGGACCACATCGCAAGCCGGCTGGAGCGTTTCGACCTGCCAGCCACCGTGCTGTTTCGAGAGCTCCTCGAACGAGGTTACACCGGCGGCATCACTATCCTCCGCGAGCTTGTCGCTCGGATCAAGGCGTCCCACGTCCAACGGGTCGTGGAACGTTTCGAGACCGAGCCGGGCCGCCAGGCCCAGGTGGACTTCGCCCACTGCGGGACGATCCGCTACCGGGGACGCAACGTTCGGCTGTCCTTGATCGTCGTGGTGCTCGGGTACTCCCGGACCATCTGGGCGCGTTTTCTGGTCACCCAGCGCCAGGAGGCCCTCATGGAGAGCCTGGAAGCAGCGTTCAAGACATTCGGCGGGGTCCCCAGGGAGCTTCTCTTCGACAACCTCAAGCAGGTCGTCGCCACACCTCGGACCGAGGAACAAGACGCTGTCGTTCAGCCGAGCTTTCTTCCCTTCGCCGAGCACTGGGGCTTTCAGACCGTTGCCTGTCCCGCCTACTGGCCGCGGGCGAAGGGCAAGGTCGAGCGGGCCATCCAGTACGTGAAAAAGAGCTTCCTGGAAGGCCGGTCTTTCACCGATCTCGAGGATCTCAACGTCCAGCTGAGAGTGTGGCTGGCCGACGTCGCCAACGTGCGCGTCCACGGCACCACCAAGGTCCGGCCGGTAGACCGCCTCGAGGAAGACCGCGAGGCGATGCTGCCTCTCGGCGCTACCGCTGCCTACCCCAGCACCATGGTCAGGACACGTCTGGCCGACCATGACGGGCGGATCTCCTACAACAGTGTGCGTTACTCAGTGGATCCCTCCATCCTTACCGGACGGCGCGGTGAGTCGGTAGATGTCCACTTGGGGACCGACCACGTGCTCCGAATCTACCATCAGGGCAAGCTCGTCGGGCAGCACCAGGTCCGCCCAAGGGGCTCCGCGCCCGTGGACGACCCGCTTCACTCCGCCCTGCGAAGACGGCTCAGGCAACGGCCTCCCCACAAGCGCCCCTACGGCAAGAACCCGAAATACGATCAGACCCCTGAGCCTATCGACCCAGCATCGGCCCTGCCACCGTCTCCCTGCGTCCAGCAGCGCGATCTCGCCGCCTACGAGAGAGGGCTCTGATGGAGGCTCAAATGACCTACGAACGTGTCCGGAGCGGCTTGGAGACGCTCAAGATGAGCGCTGCGCTCCAGTCTTTGGACAACGTCCTCGAAGCAGCGAGAGTCGAAGAGCTCGCGCCCGTCACGGTCATGGGACGGCTGCTCGACATCGAGCTCGCTGCGCGCCATGACCGGCGCGTGGAGACCAACCTGAGATTCGCCGGCTTACCCTACAAACAGCGTCTGGAGGACTTCGACTTCGACGCCCAACCCTCCATCGATCCCAACCTCATCGGACGCCTGGCCACCCTCCGCTTCCTGGAAGATGGGACCAACATCCTCCTCCTCGGACCCCCGGGCGTGGGCAAGACCGCCCTCGCCATCGGTCTCGCCATCCGAGCCCTCGAAGCCGGTCACCGCATCTCCTTCGTCGCCTGCCACGACCTCGTGACCCGCTTCCGCCGCGCCCAGCGAACCGACCGCGTCGACCGTCTCCTCACCACCATGCTCCGCCCCAAGCTCCTCATCCTCGACGAGATCGGCTACACCCCCCTCGACCGGCCAGAAGCCACCTTCCTCTTCGAAATCGTCGCCAAGCGCTACGACCGGGCCAAGTCGATGATCGTTACCTCGAACAAGTCCTGGGGCGCCTGGGGCGACATCCTCCCCGACCAGGTCATGACCGCAGCCATCCTCGATCGGCTGCTCCACCATTCCACCACCGTCAACATCCAGGGCGAGAGCTACAGGCTCCGGCAGCACCGCTCCGCAGGCCTCACTCCCTCTCCCCTCAACACCCAGAAAGGAGCCCAGCCCACACCGTGAAGAGTGTCAAATCCAAACCGGCGATACTGTCCAACTGGAAACCGGTGTTGACAGAACCCCCAAGATCGCCAGTCCCGGCCCCCATCGAGCCTCCCGAATC
>CBEVHI010000202.1:0-4016 GCA_965549635.1 uncultured bacterium
CGTCTTCTTCCCGTGTGTGACTGAGGTTTCCTCCCACCAGTAGTCGAAGTGCCACACCTGGAAGGTGATCGAGTCGCCATCGATTGCGATCATCAACAGGCCCGGGTGATCGACCACGGTGCCCCCGTAGGCGCCGTCACTGCCGGCATACGGTGACCCTCCGTGGCACCCGGAGAAGGTGACACTCTTGTTGGGAAAGGACCGTTCCCCCGTCATGCTGGTCTGGAGGTCCAACATCGGGACTGAAGTTCCGTTCTCGCCGTCGGCTACCAGGTTCAGCGTCGTACCGTTGAGCGTGCCCTTCATGACGAGGGACCCACAAGTCGTTGCCAGGTCACCATCCAGAGTGACGTTGTAGAGCGCGCCACTTGGCGGCTTCGGCGGCTTGCCCTTTGCCAGAGCCGTGCCCGGAACTGCGAGCAGGGCGCCGACCATCGCCACAACGAGCTGCAGTATCCATGTCTTCTTCATGTCAGTCTCCTTTCTCGATGGTGCCTGTCCAGACGGCCAGTCCTTCACTGTCGTAGCCTGCTGCGACGAGTTGACTGCCGGATGAGGCGATACCTCGAAGCGTGATCCAGTCCGCGAGGTAGGAACCAAACACGCGATCGTGATCGTCCATCCGGTGCCACGTGGCTCCGTCGTCTTCAGAGATCCAGACGACGCCATTGCTGTATGTACCAGGTAGAGGTTGTGGCCAGTAGCCGAGGCCGCCCGAGGTCTCGCCGACGGCGATCAGAAGGTCTCCGACAGCTATGACGTCGCGCATGACCTCCTGGTGATCCCCCTTCAGCTCGGGATCGTGCATTCGACGCCAGGTGTGGCCGTTGCTCGAAAGCCAGACGGCGGCGTCCAAGCTCATATAGCTCGCATAATTGGCACCGGCCGTCCCAACGGCAACGAGGCCATTGTCAGTGGCGACGACGCTGCCAAGCCAGGAAAGCAGGTGGTGTGAGGCTCGAAACTGGCCATCTTCGTCGGACACTCGGGTCCACTCGGTGCTGTTCGCCGACCACCAGGCCGCGGACTGCTGCACTGGCTCCCACGCCTGGCCCACACCGACGATCCCGGACGGTGTGATCGCCAGATCCTCGACTACGTCGTCACGACCAACGGAGCCAACCTTTGTCCAGTGGAGACCGTCTTGCGAAGCCCAGATGTCGTGGTAAGCAGCGAGGAAGCCGTTCGACGTGGAGATGACGCTGCCGGTCGTGGAGATGATGCTGCCGGTCTCGCAGCTGTTCCCGGTCCCGAACGCCTCCTCGTGGGAGAGACGGGTCCAGGTGTGTCCTTCGTCCTCGGAGACCCAGACAACATCACGACACCACGCTTCGGGGTTTTCGTAGGAGTATTCAGGGTAGACCCTTTCACCAAACTCGACCCAGGCTTCGTTGCCCTCCCACCCGAGCGCGACGATGATGCCACCATTGCCGGCAATGTCCGAAATCCCGTGGAGTCCAGGAGGTCCACCGAACACGTCGAGGTCGTCGAACCGTTCCCAGGTGTATCCGTCCTCTGAACGCCAGATCACCCCGCTCTTGTTCTCGAGGTCATTGCCCACCACGTAGAAGGCTGATCCGATGTGTCTCACGGAGAGGCGACTCTGATCCGTCGGCCCGTCGAAGACTGGATCTTCAATCCTCGCCCAGGTGATGGCCGGCAGAGGTGCAGCAGCTTCGGCTATCGCGGGCGCCGCCGAGGTCGTTGGAGCCGGTGTGGTGTTCGGAGCCGGAACAGTGGTGGTGACCGGTCCAATAACCGGCCGGTTCCCGGTGTTGAGCAGAAGGGTGAGTCCGCCGATCACGATCAGCACGATGAGGGCTGCGGCTGCTGCAACCAGGACCGGGTGGAGCCGCCGCGATGTGGGCACCTTTGACACGGTTGTCTGCCGGATCGCCTCCTCGATGCGCACCGGAGCCACAGCCTCATCAACAAGCAAGCCGTACGCACGAAGCTGATCGTGGAGGTCACGCATCTACGGTCACCCCCAAACTGGATCGGAGTTTTCTCAGCGCCCGCTCAACGTGCTTTTCGACCGTCGTCGGGCCGATGTCGAGAAGTTCACCGACCTCTCGATAGGTCCAGCCGTACGCGTGAATGAGCATCGTCGCGGTGCGCTGCTTCTGTGTGAGGTTGACGAGAGCGGCCGGCAGTCCCGGCTCGACCCACCGTTGATGGTCATCCGGCACGAACGGGAGAAGAGGAGGTCGCTTCCGCTGCCGCATGGCCCGTCGCCCGCCGACCCGGTAGAGGTACCCGATTGGATTCCTCATCTCCTTGAGCTCCTTCCAGTGCTCCCATGCGTAGGCGAGAGCTTCGGCAACGGCGTCGCGACCGACGTCCGTGCCGTAGCCGGAGACGAGGGCCCTACGGAGTCTCGGCTCCGCCTCTCTGGCGAAGGTCGAGAACCCGTCGTCTGTCTGTTCGGTCACCAAGCCCTCCACCGTCACCCTAAGACCCTCAAATGGACCGCGCGTACGACATCGGATCGGGAATAGCCCCGGAATCGAAGATTGCTGTCGTAAGAAATCCTGCTGGCAGGCTCTTCTTGGTGAAGGGGAAGCTCATGACCAAGGCACCGACGGGGACCGTGACATTCCTTCTCAGCGACATCGTGGACAGCACGAGTCTCTGGGACGCCGGCCCAGCACACATGGCGGAAGCCATGGAGGTGCACGACCGGATCCTGCGCGACGTCATCGATCGGCACGACGGTCACTTCGTCAAGCACACCGGTGACGGCGTGTGTGCGGCGTTCTCTCGTGTGACCACGGCGGCACTGGCGGCGCTCGACTGCTGCCACTCCCTCGGGGGCCAGACCTGGCCGGACCGGGCCCCACTGCGGGTTCGTTTCGCCTTGCACACGGGAGAGTGCTTCGAGCGCGACCGCGACTACTTCGGCTCGCCACTTTGTGTCACCAGACGTCTCATCGAGATCACTCCAGCCGAGTCGATCTGGATCACCGGTGTTACGGCCCAGTTGCTGCAACGGGCACCGCACGATGACATTGATGTGGTTTCCGTCGGCTCTCGACAACTTCGAGGACTGTCGCTGCCGATCAATGTCTTCGGCCTGACGAAACGCCAGGCCGAGACGGACGTCTCACTGCTCGAGGCGAGCTGAGGAGAGAGAGGCTGCCTTCAGGGGGTTTCGTCACTGCCGGCTGAATGTGGTCAAGCCGGCAGTGACGAGAAACCGTCGAGTGTCATAAGAAACCGGCTCTTGAGCCACTCATGGGCGAGGGCTCGAACAGAGGCAACGCGTGGCGGAGGTCATCGGACGAGTATGGAAGGGTCAGACAGGAGAACTCGTGTCCGGGGAGACGCGTCGCGCGACCTTCACTCGCTTCGTCACCGAGGTGCAGCCGAGACTCCGCCGAGCGCTCACCGCCCGCTACGGTGCCGAACGGGGTAGGGAAGCGACCGCCGACGCCCTTGCGTGGGCGTGGGAACACTGGGATCGGGTTGAGGGTCTGGACAACCCCGCGGGTTACCTGTATCGGATCGGCTATCGACGAGCCATCCGGTCGCGGCGCCCACTCCGCCTCATCGTTGCACCGGCAGTGAGCGAAGATCCGATTGTTGAACCTGAACTCGACCACGCACTTACCCGCTTGACGGAACGTCAGCGCACGGCGGTCCTGTTGATCCACGGATTCGGGTGGACCCATCGCGAAGTCGCCGACATGCTCGGCATCACGATCCCCTCCGTGCAGAAACACGCAGAACGAGGACTGTCCAAGCTGCAGCACGCACTGGGGGTGACCGCCAATGAGTGATCTGACCAACCGCATCCAGCGCTATGCGGAGAACCTGATCGCCGCCTACCCCGACGTGACAGCCGGCGAGGTGATGACCGTTCGCAGGGCGCCGGCACGTCTCCGCCCCGTTCTGGTCGCCGCAGCCGCAGCCGTGATCGTGCTGATCGTCATCGGCGGACTCACCCTTCTGCTCAACACGGGGAACCGGCCGGTTATCGCACCGGTCACCACCACGGTTCCGGCTCCGACCACCAC
>CBEVHI010000203.1:0-4004 GCA_965549635.1 uncultured bacterium
TGTGCAATCATGGCGGCCTCATGAAATACCGATTCCTGATCCTCGCCGTCCTGCTTGCCGTGGTCGGGTCCGCATGCACGAGTTCAACGGAAACCAGCACGACGCTGCCTCCTCCGACGCGGGTTGCCGGATGTGGGGATGTCTCATTCATCATCCCGTCGTCATCGGACGCCACCGTCACGATGGCCCGCGTCTACACACTTCTGAAGGACGCGAAGCCGGAGATCGTCGGCACACAGTTCGACGCCACGCTGCTGCAGATCACGAGGAAGGGAGGCTTCGATCTGATCACCGTGCGATTCAGCGGTGAGCTCGGGCTGATGCTCTTCGTGCAGCAGCCGGCAGGTGAGCTGCAGATCGGATGGGAGGGTGCCACGTCCAGCCAGGACGAGATCCGTACGCATCTGAGAGACACCTTCTCCGAGTTCCCCGAAGACATCATCGCCTGTCACGACTTCAGCTACTTCGCAGCAGGCTGACAAGCGTCCGGCGCCTGCGGTCCCGCCCTGATAGGGTGCGCTCCGACGGAGGGAGCGGACATGGCGGTTCCTAGGCCAGCATTCACGGTCGGGATCGAAGAGGAGTACATGCTCGTCGATCTCGATACCAGAGATCTCGTGAAGGATCCGCCTCCCTCGATGATGGCCGAGTGCAGGGCCCTTCTCGAAGGCCAGGTCTCTCCAGAGTTCTTGAGAGGTCAGATCGAAGTCGGCACCCAGGTCTCCGGAACGATCGGGGATGCGCGGAGCGATCTGGCCAGACTTCGCAGGGTGGTCTCTGACGTGGCGCTTCGCCATGGCATGGCACCCATTGCCGCTTCGACCCATCCGTTCGCGAAGTGGGGAGAACTGCTGGTAACAGAGAAGGACCGCTACCAGGTGCTCCTGCGCGAACTCGAGACGGTTGCCCGTCGCCTCGTGATCTCCGGGATGCATGTCCATGTCGGTATCGACGACAACGATCTGCGGATCGACCTGATGACCCAGTTCTCGTACTTCCTTCCCCACCTGCTGGCGCTCAGCACTTCTTCGCCGTTCTGGCATGGAAATGAAACCGGCCTCAAGAGCTACCGATCTTCGGTGTTCAAGTCACTCCCGCGTACCGGGATCCCGGTCAACTTCACGAGCTGGGGCGAGTATCAGCGGCATGTCGATGTTCTCGTCGACGCCGGCCTCATCGAGGACGCCACCAAGCTCTGGTGGGATATCCGTCCCAGCGCTCGATACCCCACCCTGGAGATGCGGGTCACCGACATCTGCACCCGGCTCGACGACGGGATTGCCATCGCCGCGCTCACCGTGTCGCTGATGCACATGCTGTACCGGCTCCGCAAGGACAACATGCGCTGGCGGACCTATGCGCGCATGCTGCTGGAGGAGAACCTGTGGCGTGCGCAGCGCTACGGCATTCACGCACCGTTGATGGACTTTGGAGAGGCCACTCTCGTGCCGTTCTCCGATCTCGTCGATGAGCTGATCGACATGGTGACCGAGGATGCCGAGGAACTCGGTTGCTCCGCGGAGCTGGCCGCACTCTCTGAGATCCTCGTGCGAGGAACGAGTGCGGACCGCCAGGTAGCGACCCACCGGGCCGCGCTGGCCGACGGTGCCGACGAGGACGAGGCACTCAAAGCCGTCGTCGACTTCCTGATCCGGGAGACGGTGACCAGTCTCTAGAGGCACTTCGTACTCGGTACGAGGTACGTCCTCTCCCGTTACTTCTCCTTGCTCTGCGCGTCCAGCACCGCGATCGCCGTGAGGTTGACGATGTCGCCGACCTCTGCGTCTCTTTGCAGAACGTGCACCGACTTGGAGAAGCCGGTCAGAATCGGTCCGATTACCTGAGCTCCGCCGAGCTTGGAGAGCAGCTGGTAGGCCGAGTTGCCGGCCGCCAGGTTCGGGAAGACGAGGACATTCGCCGCGCCATCAAGGCGGTTGAAACTGTGCTGGCGGGCCAGCAGCGCAGCGTCGACTGCAGTACGGGCGTGCATCTCTCCGTCGACCGGAAGGTTGGGGCGACGATCCCAGCAGAGCTCCACTGCCCTACGGACTCGATCCGGTTCTTCTCCGGACGCCGATCCGAAGTTGCTGTACGAGAGCATGGCGACCCGAGGGCTGACGTCGAAGGTCTCCCTGACGAAGTCTGCTGTCGAGATGGCAATCTCAGCCAGCTGTTCTGCTGTGGGATGGATGTTCACCGCACAGTCGGCGAGGAAGTACGGATGTCCCTTGACGAGCACGGCGTAGATCGCCGATACGATCGTCCGGCCCTCGAGGAGTGGCAGCACCTGGAGGGCAGGGCGGATCGTGTCCGGGTAGTAGGTGGTCAGGCCGCCCAGCTCCGCGTCGGCGTCGCCTTGCTGGAGCATCATCGCCGCGTACAGGTTGGGATTGAGGATGGCGCGCCGCGCGTCGGCCGGTGCCATTCCTTTGCGACCCCGCAAGCGGTAGAGCTCATCCGCGTAGCGAGCACACGTTTCTGGTTCCTCCTGCGGGTCGAAAACCTTGACGCCCTCGAGGGAGACCTGTCTCTCCGCAGCGAGACCTCGGATCATCTCAAGGGTGCCGAGTAGCACCGGGGTGGCGATCTTTTCGTCGACCACGCGTCTGGCTGCCCTGATGGTCCGCATGTCCGCCCCATGCGGGAACACAACCGTCTTCGGATGTTCCTGGGCTCGCGTGGTCACCATGTGGGTCAGCCCGTACGAGGCCTGGAAACGTGCCTGCAGTTCCTGTTTGTACGTTTCGATGTCCTCGAAGGGCTTGCGAGCCAACCCTTCTTCGATCGCTTGCTGCGCGACCGCCGGTGCGACGTGCCACAGCACCCTCGGGTCGAACGGCTTCGGAATGATGTAGTCCACTCCGAACGTCAGGTGATCGATGCCGTATGCCTTGAGCACAGAGTCTGGAACGGACTGCTTCGTCAGGTCGGCGAGTGCGTGTGCGGCGGCGACCTTCATCTTCTCACTGATCCCGGTGGCCCGCACGTCGAGGGCACCGCGAAAGATGAACGGGAATCCGAGGACGTTGTTCACCTGGTTGGGATAGTCGCTCCGACCGGTGGCCACGATCGCATCGGGGCGAGCCTCCCTCGCGTCTTCGTAGCGGATCTCGGGGTCAGGATTGGCGAGGGCGAAGATGATTGGCCGGTCCGCCATCGTCTTGGCCATGTCCTTGCTGACCAGATCCGCTCCCGACACACCGACGAAGCAGTCGGCGCCCACGAGTGCGTCGGCGAGCGTTCGTCGATCGGTCGGGCGGGCGAATTCGGCCTTGTGGCCGGTCATGCCTTCGGTGCGCCCCTCGTAGATGACCCCGCGCGAGTCGCACATGAGGATGTTCTGGGGCTCGACTCCGAGGCGTTCGAAGAACCGGGCGACCGCGATGCCTGCAGCTCCGGCGCCGCTGAAGACGACTGTCGTTTCTTCGATCACGCGGCCGGTCAGTTCGAGCGCGTTGAGGAAACCGGCTCCGGCGATGATCGCCGTGCCGTGCTGGTCATCGTGGAACACGGGGATGTCGAGGCGTTCCTTGAGGGTGTCTTCGATCAGGAAGCACTCGGGTGCCTTGATGTCCTCGAGATTGATCCCCCCGACCGTCGGTTCGAGGAGTTCGCAGAAGCGGATGACGTCCTGCGGGTCTTCGCTGTTGACCTCGAGATCGAACACATCGATGTCGGCGAATCGCTTGAAGAGCACCCCCTTTCCCTCCATCACCGGCTTCCCGGCGAGGGGGCCGATGTTGCCGAGGCCGAGCACGGCGGTGCCGTTGCTGACCACAGCGACCAGGTTGCCCTTGATCGTGTACTTGAAGACATCGCCGGGGTCTTTGGCGATCTCCAGGCACGGCTCGGCGACTCCAGGCGTGTAGGCCAAGCCAAGGTCTCCTGCTGTCGCGGTCGGCACCGTCGGGCGAACCTCGATCTTGCCGGGACGACCTTTCGAGTGGTACTCGAGCGCTTCGCTGAAGTGCTTACCTTCCGCCATGACAGGGCCTCCTCGCGCT
>CBEVHI010000204.1:0-3975 GCA_965549635.1 uncultured bacterium
GGGTGCTGAGCCGATCACCTCGGCAAGGCTGCTCGACGAGTTGATGTCCCGGCACCGCGAAGAGCCACCCGAGCAGCTTGCGTTTACGCGATGGAACCGTCGCCCATCTGCTGACCGCATCCCGGGACCAAGCAATCGCCGACGTGTCCCAAGCTGCTAGCCGACGGGATCAGAGGCCAGCTCGACGCGGCCATTCGGTTGACGGCCGGTGAGTTCCTGGGAGACAAGGATCAGCTCGTTGCCTTCTGTGGATTGCGCCTGGGCTACTCGCTTTCCGAGGCCGCGCAGGGTCTCGATCAGCGGATCGATTTCGGCAGCCAGTCGGCCGCCACCAAGGGTAAAGCAGTAGACGTCTCGTAGCTCGGACGGACAGTGTTCGGCAACCTGAAACTGAAGATTCCATCGGTTGATTGCCGCCGCGTTGGGGATCGGCTCACCATGTTGGCTGATCGGCGTATAGAGCTTCACTGAACTAGATGTGAGGGCAGCCTGGACAGTCTCCCTGAACGCGTTCCGTTTGGTCTGCTGTTCTTCTCCGTAGAGCAGGGCCGGTGGGGCGACCTGGTCTGCGCGCGGAGGAAGTGCTGCGACGTACTCGTCGAAGCTGTGGATTCTTGTCGACAGGACGAACGGTTGGTCCGGGGCTGACCAGTAGTAGGCGTTTCCGCGGATTGGCTCGTTGAGTAGCTGGCTCAAGACGTCGTCGGAGAAGTGGGCGTTGACCCGTTTGAGGGCATAGAGGTCTCCTTCGGCGACCAGATGGAATGAGAAGAAGTTGTCACCTTGGCTGAGCAACCGGGGATCGATGGCGGACGGCTGCTGGGTGATGAGGATGGAACCGAGCTGGTATTTCCGTCCCTCCTTGGCCCACTCGACGAAGGGAGACGTGTCGGCCGATTTGGGGCTCAACACGCTCTGTGCCTCTTCGATGACGGCGATGGTGGGGACCATCGCTTCGTCTGATCCTTCGGTGAAGTTCCGCTGGTTGTGCCGGAACACCGAAGACAGCAGGAGTCCGGCCACTTGTTCACCCTTGGTCGAGGACAGAAGCGAGATGTCGACCACAACGATCCGTCCTTTCCGGAGGTGGTCGAGGGCGGCGGACCGCAGGTCCGCCGTCGGGTCGTGGAGTGTCTGGACGACAGGGATGAGGTTGTTCTTCACGGCGCCGATAACGGCATCGTCTCTACCTTGTTTGAGGTCCAGGAATGTGCCGATTTCGGCGTCATCGACTCGGTACCCGTCCGATGCGAGGCGCTGGATGAGCTCTGCCCATTCGGTTTTCCGGATGCCTCGTAGTCGGTTGGCGAACACCATCTCCTGTTTCTGAGCAGGGATCGTGTGGGCGACCACGTCGGCGGGCCGAAGGTTGGCGAGGTTGAACCGGACCGGCCCTTGCACCCAAGGGGCTTGTTGAGGTGCCGGCCGTCGGTCGGTGAACACGACGAGTTTGTCGGCGAGGTGGGGGACCGATGCCAGGCCTGGACGGCCGAGCTGGTCGGGGAACGCGTACTCGCCTTCGGGGTCGAAAATCAGCATCCCGCCTGGTTGTTTTGTTTCGTAGAGCTGGGAGATGAGGAGTTTCACGAGGTTCGACTTGCCGTATCCGGCCCGGGCGAAGATGTACGTGCGGCGAGCGATCAGCCGGTCGATGTCAAACTTGATGGGCAGCTCGGGTTTCTGGTCGATACCGTCGTAGATGGCGTCGCCGAGGGCAAGATGGCCGATTTCGACTGGTGTTTCGTCGTCTCGGAGGCCGAGACCGCAGACGAAATCGAGCACTTCCTGGGTCGGGGCGCCAACTTGCGCGCCGAGGTGGGGGAGGCGCCTGATGCTGGGCGAGAAGTGATACTGCCCGTCCCCGTTACTGACCGATCCGAGCAGCTTGACGTTGACGTTGTAGCGAAGTTTGGAAAGCTTCAACTGTTCGGGGACGGCACGTCCGAGGCGACTCATGGTCGAGAGGTACTCGTCACCGTCCAGGCCTGCCATGGCGCCGGTGGGCCGAAACTTGGTGATACGGCCAAGCACGGCTCGATCTGGGCCTGAGGAGACTATGAGGAAACTGCCGATGATGGGGGTGTCCGCGGATTCGTACGGGGTGATGATGTCGGCGCGGAACTCGAGGCCTGCATCACTGAACCCTCTGAACACGCCGAGCTGTCGGTCGATGAACACCGTCACTTCCAACCTCCTGATTGGAGGGCTCGACCCAGGGTGATGTGGGCGATTACCTCCTCTGATTCTTGAGTTGTGAATCCTTCGGCGATCGCGTCGAGGAGTTGGTCGGCGAGAACTTCCAGCTCCAGGCCGTGTATGACGGCATGTTCATGCGCTCGTATGAGAGGTTCGGGATAGCCGACGACGGGGAAGGAGTCGACGGCGGTGGCCGCGACGTGTTCGAACACAGTGGCTGTTTGGTCGATGAGCCAGTGTGGGATGTCCACCGGGTAGATGGGGCTGTCGGGGTGGGGGCCGAGCTTTGCGAGATGCATACGGCCGAGCTGCCGGTCAGCCCATTCGGGGTAGCGACGAAACGCCGCCTGTTCGAGGTGGAAAGGTACCGGCGTGTAGCAGGGCCCGATCAGCGTGAAGGGCTGCTCGAGGGCGAGAGCCAGCGAGAGGTAGTTGAGAACCTGAGAACGCTTGGCGACGCCAACGAGGAGCCGCCCGGTAGCTCTGAATGCTTCTTCGAACGATGCGCTTAGGCGGCTTCTTGCTGCTTCGCCGAAACGTAGGGTTCTCAGCAGGCCGTCTCTGAGGATCAAACGATCGTTCAGGTGGGGGTCCCAGGCCATGTCGAGTACGACGGCCCACTCGACGAGATCGCGCAGAGTTTGGAGGTGGTCGGGTCGTGGGTCCACGCCAGGGCGGGGGAGAAACGGGGATAGGCGATCGTATGGCATGTCAACGCGGTCCATGAGCCGCTTCATGGCCGGAATCGCCGTGACCGACTCCACCAGGTCTGTCGGATCTTTGGTGAGTGGCAGAACTTCGAGCAGATGTTCCGCGCCGTTTGAGTCGACGACGCGCAGGATCTCGACGTGTAGGGGGTCCAAGATGAGGTGGTTCTGGCCGCCGTCTGTTGCTACCGCTGCGATCGTAGGAACACGAGACTCCTGGATCGGTCGGATGTCGAGCCGACGGACCTCGTCTCGAAGCGCGTCGACGATCGGCATCTCCGATTCGGCGGCCCGGCGAAGCTTGCTCCGGAGGGCTTCGAGGTCGATGCTGGCTAGCGACATGGGAGGCTCTTGGGTTGGAATCTATGCCCAGGTCCTATCGGCAAGGCGACTGGTGGCCTTGAGCAGCAGCAAGCTTCGGCTGCTCCCGGGGAGGCGAGGGGGCGTGCTCACTGCACCAGGCGGCAACAGCGTGGACGGATGGCCGGCCTTGAAGGCGGACTTCCGCCGCCGCGCGTGGCCTCTTGAACCCCACTACTGGGAACAGCTGATTGAGCTCATCAATCGCCGCAACCCTGGTTTCCAGACCGATCTCGGGCGCCTCGTCGGTACCCGCGTCTCCCCCGACATCGTCTCGGAACGCGATCTCGAAGATGCACTTGCTGGTGGAGGTTTGGGTGTCCTCGAGCCAGGGCTGGAGTTGATTGGTCGCCAGCACCGCTGCCCGCCCCAGCTCTGGTCAATCGATCTCCTATGTCGCGATCGGAATAGCGGATTACGTTGTGGTCGAACTGAAGGTAGTCAAGGCACGGGAAGGCGTACTGGCCCAGACGGCCCGCTACATGGGCTGGGTCGGCCGCAGATTTGGGATTCAAAGAGAGAGAGTGCGCGGCATAATCGTGGCGCGTGGATTCGACCAGGGTTTCGACCACGCACTTGAGTCGCGGGACGACGTGCGATTCATCGAACTCGAGCAAGTCATGACCGATCTTGGCCTGGACCTGGGGTCGGTGAACGGAGCCTGATGACCAGATCAACGACCATCACGTCTTCCCTCAGGCGTACCTGCGGG
>CBEVHI010000205.1:0-3958 GCA_965549635.1 uncultured bacterium
TGCGACGAACGGATTATGAGTCCGCTGCTCTGACCAACTGAGCTACGGGCCCCACTATTTCCTGCTGGCGCTTCTGTCCGTCTCCTCTTGTCTCCCGCCCCTTTCGTGGCGTTGAGCCGGCGGACAGCGCTCCGTGGACGTCGACGACTCGACGATCCCCGGCTTGGCGCCCTCCCTGCTGGGGTCTCCGCCTCCGGCTTGCTGCCTCGCAGGATCGAATCGTACCTGCTGGCAGCCATCCAGCGCGAAGTGCTGTTCGTTCGGCGAGATGGATTCAACCAGAGGACACAGAGACGACGTTCGCTGACACCTGTCTCACCACGACCTACGAGCCGACTGCGAGATCGCCTGGACTCTCAGCGGCCGCCGCCAATCATGACTCCGGCAACCGTCATGGGATGCTGCTTGCCACATTGAGTGCGACCATGATCATGTCATCGAGAGACCGCTCACGGGCTTCGGGCGGCATGGCTTCATCCGAGTCGAGCACATCACTGACGGTCAGGATCGTGGCTGCCCGAACGCCGTGCTCGGCAGCGACGGCGAACAAGCCGGCCGATTCCATCTCGACGGCAAGGATCCCCATGCGTTTGCACAGCTCGAAGATGTCGGGTTGGGGGTGATAGAACTGATCGGACGTGAGCACACTGCCGACCCGTACATTCAGTCCCCGCTCCGAGGCAGTGTCGACGAGGGATCGAGTCAGCTCGAAGTCGGCGATAGCCGCGTAGTCGTAGCCACCGAACCGAACTCGATTCACCCTGGAATCGGTCGACGCCCCGGAGGCGATCACGAGATCCCCGACGGACAGGCCGGGATCGATGCCCCCACAGCTACCGATACGGATCAACGTGGTGACGCCGTACTCGCGGATCAGCTCCGTGGCGTAAATCAAGGCCGAAGGGACACCCATGCCCGTGCCCATCACCGAGATGCTGCGACCTCCGTAGGTGCCCGTATAGCCCCCCATGTTGCGCACGGCAGTGACTTCGCGGGCGTCGTCGAGGAGCCGCTCGGCGATGTGCCGGGCGCGGAGCGGGTCACCGGGCAGCAGGCAAACGTCTGAGAAGTCGCCCGGGTTTGCAGATATGTGCGGTGTCGCCATGGGTCACCCTCCGACGTCGCCCTGGACTGGTTCGTCCCTGAAGCTACACCGAAGGGCCGTGCGAGCTACCGCGAGCAACATCCCCATCGCCGTACAGGCACTCTCGGCAGCCGTCGTGCGCTGCCAGCCGCTCGGTTGACTGGCGTTTCAGCAAAGGAATGGGTCAACTGGGTTTGACAGCGTGCCGATAACACGGTGACTGCATGTCGCCAGGGAAGGAACGAATGTGCAGGACGTAGACCCAACGCAGTCCTCGGGTCCTCCTTCGTGGGAGGAGCGCCTCGCGTCACGCCTCGACGCGGTGGAACGGGCCGATCGGGCCAAGTCGCAGTTCCTTGCCCAGGTGAGCCACGAAATCCGCACACAGCTGGCCGGAATCATCGGGATGACGCAGCTGACACTCGAGACCAAGCTGACCCCCGAGCAGCAGGAGTATCTGGAGCTTTCCTCCACTTCAGCCAACGCGCTCCTGACATTGGTGAACGACCTGCTCGATCTGTCCAAGATCGAAGCCGGCAAGCTCGAGATCGAGATGGTGCCGTTCAGTCTGAGTGATCTCCTCAACGACATCGCCGCACTGTCGTCGGCTCAAGCCGAAGATCAGGGCGTCGGTTTCCGCATCGACGTGGACAGCGGCGTGCCCAACGTGATCAGTGGAGACCCGGGCCGGATCCGCCAGATCCTCTTGAACCTCATCGGCAACGCCCTGAAATTCACCGAAGAAGGGGCCGTCTCCGTATCGGTCACAAAAGAGACCGTCACCGGCGCCGATGTCGGGCTCCACGTGCAAGTGAAGGACAGCGGCCCCGGCATACCTGCCGACAGGCTGGAGACGATCTTCGAAGCCTATGAGCAGGCAGGCGAGAACGCTGCCCTCTCCCAGAGCGGGACCGGGCTCGGGCTGGCCATTTGCCGGCAGCTGCTCGAACTGATGGGTGGGAGCATCTGGGCCGAGAGTGAGGTCGGGAGAGGGGCGACGTTCCACGTTGTCGTGCCCGTGGGCGCTCACGAGGGTCTCGCGAGCATCGGGCGGGATACATCATCTGAGCTCGACGCTCTCCCCGCACTGGTGATCACCAAGAACAAGTTCGTTCGGGAGCGGTATCTCGAAGCTATCGCTGACATCGGGCTCTCCCCGGTTGGCGTCGAGTCGACCGCCGAGGCCATCGGCGCTCTGGGCACCGCGGCAGCCACCGACCATCCATTTGCCGTCGCCGTGGTCGCTCTGGACGGGGATTCACTCGCGTTCGCCACCGAGCTGCGTCAGCGGGCGGATCTCGAGCAGATGCACATCGTTGTAGTCACCTCAGTCGGACAGCGGGGTGATGCGGTGCGGTGCCGTGATCTCAACATTGCCGGCTACCTGACGAGACCACTGACGGACGATGTGCTCCAGGGAGCAGTGCGAGCCGTTCTGACAGGACCATCGCCCGTCGACCTGTCCATGCTGGTCACCAAGCATTGGTTGCGAGAGCGTCGACGGCATCTGAGCCTGCTGGTCGTCGATGACAGTCCCACGCATCGGATGGTCGCCCGGCGCATCCTGGAGCGCCGCGGGCACAGAGTCGACGTCGTCGACTGCGGGTTGGGTGCGCTGAAGGCCGTCAGCGAGCACCGGTTCGACGCGATGCTGCTCGATCTCTGGTTGCCGGATATCGGGGGCATGGAAGTGGCCGGAGAGATACGCCGCACCGAGTCGGTGGACGATCGGATGCCGATCATAGGGATGGCCGCCGAGGGAGTCGTCGACATGGAGGAGCAGGTTCTCAGGGGCGGAATGGACGCGTTTGTCGCCAAACCATTCCAGATCACCGAGCTGCTTCGAACCATTGAATCGGCCGTAGAGGAAGACGTCCAAGCCTCGGCAAGTTGACCACTTTCGGTGGCAACGGAACTCTGCACGTGGTAGCTTTCCGTGTATGGGGAGGCGTGCCGGTTCGGTCCTTGCGTTGTTGTTGGTCGTCGGGCTCGCTGTGCCGGCAGCGGCCGCGGCCCCACAGCAGAGGGCAATGTGGGTGTGGGGAGCACCATCCTCGGCGTCGATCGACACGGCGCTCACAGATGGCTTCACCGAGATCTACCTGAGCGCTCCTCCCGGATTCTCGAGTGACCCCTTGTTCGCTACTTTCGCTGCCGATGCTCGTGCAGCCGGATTGACCGTGGTTGCCCTGGCGGGAGATGCCTCGTGGGCGAAGAACACCGCACCGTGGCTTGCCTGGGTCGATGAAGTGGTGGCCTCGGACTCTTTCGACGGGATCCTGGTCGACGTGGAGCCCTACCTGCTCGCCGACTGGAGCAACGCCAGGAAGCGCTCCCGCGTGATCCGTACCTATCTCCGCGGCCTCGACGGCATGGCTGCACGTGCTTCAGGACTCCCCGTGTATGCCGCCACGCCTTTCTGGTGGGACGACCCCGGACTGATCAAGGGCAAGTCCCTGCTGATCGAGAAGGTGCTGCGACGGGTCGACGGGATCGTCGTCATGGCCTACCGGGACCACGCCGACGGTGTCGACGGGATCATCGACGTTGCCGGCAACGAGGTGCAACTCGCCGCCCAGACGGGCAAGACCGCGGTGATCTCGGTGCAGACCGCACCCGACTCGCTCGACAAGCTGACGTTCTTCGAGGAGGGCAAGACAGCTTTGTATCAGGCGCTCGACTCGGTGGAAGCAACGTTCTCGACGAGTTCCGGCTTCGGGGGAGCGGCGGTCCACTACTACGCCGCCTACATCGCCCTGTCGCCCTGATAGAGCCGAATGGCCCTGGCGGCACGTCACCACACCTGATATTCAGTACCCACGGTTTGGCACCCCGAAAGGCAGCGGCGCGGAGACCGGATGCGCAATCCGATGC
>CBEVHI010000206.1:0-3954 GCA_965549635.1 uncultured bacterium
GATGAGAAGGCTCGCGATGTGCTCGGCCGTCGGCTCGGGTGCAGAGGGTTGGGTAGGGTGGCGTCATGGCAGACACTCTTCGCGACGTCATTGTGTTCGACCTCGAAGGTTGCGAACGTCGGATCCGAGAGATCATCGACCGGCCGACGATCATCGTGCTGGTCCGCTACTTCGGCTGACCTGGCTGTCTTGACTTCCTGTCGCAGTTGGCGACAGTTCGCGACGACATCGAAGGCCTCGGCTCTGCCGCGATCGGGATCGGCCCGGCGGCCGAATTCCAGGCCCGGGCGCTCGTCGCTCAGGGCTATCCGTTCGACCTGTATCTCGATCCTCAACGGACCAGTTTCTTGGCCCTTGGCATCGGGAAGCAGACCCTGGCCCGCTTCCTGTTCGACGGGCGCGCGTGGATGCGCTATCTGAGGGCGCTCATCAGAGTCCGAAGACAAGGCAAGATCACCGGGCGGTACTCACACATTCCCGGGGTCGCGATCGTGAATCGAGCGAGCGAACCGGTCTATGTGTATCGAGGCACAGGGATAGGCGACTATCCCCCTCTGTCAGACGTACTGCAAGCTCTGCGGACCGTGGCCGCCGCATGAGCGCACAAGGTCCCCGCGTCTCGCGGGGACCTTGTGCGACTCCCACTCCCAATGGTGGCTCTAGAGGGTGTCGTCGTCCGAGCCAGGGAGTTGTTCGACAGGCTCGGGTCGAGGTCGCAACGCCGAACCGGCGATGAGAACACCGGCGACGATGACGGCGGTCGGCCACAGCCACCGGGCATCCAGGTGCAGCGGGGTGCCGGTCAGGAGGACGGGCAGTGCGGCGATAACGAAGATGAGCCCGAAGATCAGCGAGACCAAGTCGAGTGTGTGTTGTTCGTTCATCAGCTACCTCTCTGGGTCACGGTGATCTTCCCGGCTCCGACGTTCAGATCGATGCGGGCCTCGCCGTTGGCACCGTCGATGTGCACAGTCCGCCCCACTCCGAGCCCCTGGCTGGTCGTGCCCAGCACATTGAACTCACCGACTCCAATGCGCGAGTCGATCGTGGCGTTGATTCCGGCGGGCAGGATGACGTTCAACTCTCCCGCGCCGAGATCGGCGCTGAACGAGAAGTCGGACGGAGGGACGTTGGACAGGTCGATGGTCAACGTGCCGGCGCTCAGTTCGTACTGGCGGCTGATCTGGGAGACCGACTGTGGCGTGTAGGCGACGACCTGGCGGTCCTGCACCGCGTTGACGGTGCTGTCGATCGTGGCGATTCCCATGGCAAAAGCAAGGATCAGACCCAGGGCGATGAGTCCTCGGGACCTTCCCCACACCGCACCGACGAGCAGTCCTGCGCCGACGATCGCAAGCGCCACGGCGAAGTAGTGCCGGGGTTCCGGGAACAGGAGGCCCGCGTTGTCGAGCAGAGCCAGACCGCCGACTCCAATCAGCGTTGCCGCGAACGTGAAGCGCCCCAGGTTCGAAGGGGGACGCCGGGTCTTCTGTCGGCGTTGACGGGGGGGTTTGGCTTGGACGGCCGGGGTCGCGTCGCTTGAGTGCTTCGGTGTGGCGGGGCCTTGGGGTGCGGCTGCCTCCCCTCGGTACAGCAAAATGCCTACTCCCAGGAGGGCGAGGGCGACGATGAGGCCGGATCCTGCGACGTTCAGCGAGGAGAGGATCCAGATCGCCGCCAGGACGATCAGGGCCACCCCGATCCAGGCAGGTCCGGATGAGACCCCCTGGAGCCACCCTTCCACGATCGACTCGTCCGAGCCCTCATCCGGGATGAGAAGCCAGCCTGCCAGGTACAGAAGGATGCCTATCCCTCCTGCAAACACGAGAAGGAAGAACGCCAGCCGGATCAGCCACGCCTCGATGTTGAAGTGATCGGCGATTCCGGCTGCCACGCCGCCCAGCACGCCGCGGGTGCGCCGCAGTGGTGGACGAACAGATCCGCCTTCCGTTCGGTCTTCGACCTCCGGTGGCGGGGATTCGCTGTGATTGCTCATAGGGGAATTGTCCGCGCGATCGACCGAGCCGTCCATGAGGACTGTCCCTGACGAAACCCTGAGATCCGGAGCTTCCCCTCAGGGGATTCCCCTGTTGTGGAGCGGGGTTGTCCTGTGCGATGATCCCGACGAGAGGTACAGCATCAGACTTCAAGGCGTACGAATAGGGATCCGTAGGAGCGACGACCGCATCCTGACCGGTCTGGCCGGAGGTGTGGCCGAGACGCTCGGCGTCGCTCCCGTCTTCGTACGAGCCGCTTTCGTATCGTTGGCATTCGCCGCCGGTGTCGGCGTGCTGGTCTATCTGATCGGCTGGGTGCTCACCTTGGAGAGCCCGGACGACGACGCCGTCGAGGAGCTCCGGAACCGGGTGGCGGCGCGTACCCCAAGACAGCGGTTCGCGTTGGCACTGATGTTCCTCGGTGTCTTGATTCTGCTCCGGTCGATGGGTCTGTGGTTTGGGGACTCGCTGGTCTGGCCCGTATCGCTCATCGCCTTTGGATTCGCCCTCACCTGGTCCAGGATCGACGAGGCCCGACGTACACGGTGGGCGCGGCGGACCTTCTCGGCGGAAGACCTCAGGGGAACGCTCGCCCGTCTCGCAGTCGGCGGGTTGCTGATGACCGTTGGCGTCGGGCTCTACCTGCGTTCGATCGACGCTGTCGCGCTGGTCGGAGGTGTTGTGCTTGCCGTAGCGATGACGGCGTTGGGCGTCGGTCTCATCCTGGGTCCGTGGGTGTGGCGCCTGGTCACGCAACTCACGGAAGAGCGGCGGGAACGCATCCGTGCCGACGAACGGGCGGAGATGGCGGCGCACCTCCACGACTCGGTGCTGCAGACACTCGCCCTGATGCAGCGCACCGGCGATCCCCACGCGATGGTGATGCTCGCCAGACGTCAGGAACGAGAGCTGCGGGCATGGCTCTACGGCGGTTCTGCCCCCGTGGAGGGAACCCTACGCGGGGCACTCGAAGCTGCTGCCGCACGACTCGAAGAGACCCACCAGATCCCCGTGGATGTGGTCGCTGTCGGAGATGTTCCGCTCGACGACGCGACTCGTGCAGTCGTCGCGGCCGCCGGCGAGTCGGTGACGAATGCCGCCCGCCACTCCCGGTGCGACCATATCTCGGTGTTCGCCGAGGTCTCGGATGACGCCATCGACGTGTACGTCAGCGATCAGGGAGTCGGATTCGACCCGGAGACCATCCCCGACGGGCATCGAGGGATCTCCGACTCGATTGTCGGTCGCATGCAGCGCCAGGGCGGCCAAGCCGTGATCGTGAGCGAACAAGGAGTGGGAACCGAAGTCCATCTGAGCGTGGGGCGGACATGATCAAAGTATTCCTTGTCGATGACCACCAACTCTTCCTGTCGGGCGTCAGGGCCGAACTCGATCGATCGTTCGAGGTAGTGGGAGCAGCGTCGGACGTCGATACGGCCATCGAGCAGATCCGGGCTTCGAAACCCGACGTCGTCCTGGTCGACGTGCACATGCCGGGTGGAGGCGGCCTTGCCGTTGTCACGAACGTGCAAGAGAGCAACCCTGAGATCCGCTTTCTGGCCCTGTCCGTGTCGGACGCGGCCGAAGACGTGATCGCGATGATCCGCGCAGGAGCGCGAGGGTACGTGACCAAGTCGATCCTGCCAGAGGACCTCGCCGCTGCCATTCAAAGGGTGCGCGACGGAGATGCGGTCTTCTCTCCGCGGCTCGCCGGTTTCGTGCTCGACGCGTTCGCCGACACGATCCCTGCCGAGCTCGATCCCGACCTCGACCAGCTCACGCCTCGAGAACGCGAAGTCCTGCGTTTGATCGCTCGGGGATACCCCTACAAGCAGGTGGCGAGGAAGCTCTCGATCTCGATCAAGACCGTCGAGTCGCATGTGTCAGCCGTGCTGCGCAAGCTGCAGCTCTCATCCCGCTACGAGCTGACACGGTGGGCCACCGACCGCAGGATCGT
>CBEVHI010000207.1:0-3921 GCA_965549635.1 uncultured bacterium
TTCGGGCCACTCCCCCCAACGCTCACTCCGTTCGCTGGGGGGAGAAATGGGTCACTCCGTTCGCTGGGGGGAGAAATGGGTCACGCCGTTCACCGGGGGGGAGAATCAGCCAGATGCACCCGCTGCTTAGAGAAACAGCGCCGCCGCGCCCGCAGCCTCGCTAGCGTGAATCCACGACCGACCCAAGGAGGGAAGATGCTGCAGGACGCATGGCGCGCCGCCAAACTCGACGTCGACTTCTACAACCGGATCGAGGCAGACGAGACCTACACATCCAAGGCCGCCGTGCTGGTGGTGATCGTGTCCATCCTGTCCGCCGTCGGCACGGCCATCTCCCTGCCCGGAGACCAGGGGTTCTTCTCGATCTTCATCTTCAGTGCCATCGGCGGCCTGATCGGGTGGTTCGTGTGGGCCGCACTGACAAACTGGATCGGAACGTCGTTCTTCGGCGCCACCTCCGACACCGGTGAGATGCTGCGGGTCCTCGGCTATGCGCAGGCGCCTCTCGCCCTCGGGGTCATCCCGTTCCTCGGATGGATCGGGGGCATCTGGGCACTCGTCGCCGGCGTCGTCGCTGCCAGGGAAGGCCTCGACGTCTCCACTGGCAAGGCGATCGCCACGCTCCTCGTCGGCTGGCTTGTCATGATGGCGCTGCGCTTCCTCGTCGGATTGGTGTTCTAGGAGACTGCTGAGCAATACATGTCACGCATCTCAGAAGACTCCTGGCGCATCACCGGCTGACCTGGCTGCTGCCGGCTGTCGCGATCAGCCCACCGTGGGCGACACCGCCAGCAGTTCCTCGAGCACATCCGCCGCCGCCACGTCGCCGCCGGCTCGAGCGAACGCGTCGGCCATTCTGCGAGCAGCTGCCTCCCGTGACCTGGCTTCGTCCACCGCGGCGGCCAGCCGTGAGGGGCTCAGGCGCTTCGCCGGAACGCGGACACCCGCGCCGGCGCTCTCGACACGTCGGGCAACCTCGAGCTGGTCCCGGCCGTACGGGACGACCACTACCGGGACGCCCCGGCCCAGAGCCCGCTGGGTGATCCCCATGCCGCCGTGGCACACGGCTGCGACCGAGCGTGCCAGGATCGCGTCGTGTGGGATGAAGCGTTCCACCCGCGTGTGGTCTCGAACCGGCAGCTCATCGGGATCGAACGCCGCGCTCGTCGCCACCACGAAGTAGCCGGCATCCGGCAAGCCATCGAGGGCAGCTTCGAGGATGCCGCGGTCGCCCTGGCGCTCCGTCGAGCACGTGACCAGCACGATTGGGCGGTCGATCCCCGCGAGCCAATCCGGCTCGTCAGAGGCCGGGCCCCATGCCGCAGGTCCAACGAACCTGAAGTTCTCCGGCCAATCCTTCCGCGGGTACTCCAGCTCCTTCGCGGTGAAGTAGATCACCCTCGGCGGGCGCGTGAACAACTCGTCGATACTCTCGAATGCCTCGAGGCCAAGGTCCGAACGGATCGCGTTGACGGTCGGTACGGCCAGCGAAGACATCTTGCCGTACACCACCTTGCCAACCAACGCGTCCCTCAGCCGGCCCCATCGACCCTTGGCGCGAGCCAACCCGGGCCCGAAGGGAGGCACACCGTCACCGCGAAGCGGCGTGAAGTACGGCTGGAACATGGCCCATGGCAGGCCCGACCTCTCGGCGACCGCCTGTGCCCCCCAGGTGTTCGTGTCCACCAGCAGCACGTCGGCGCCCGTATCGGCAATGGCTACCCGCATGTCGTCGACCTCGATCGTGGCACGATCGGCAAAGGTCGCCATGCTCAACGCGAGGGCCTTCATCGGGTTGCTGCCCTTCCAGTCGTCGAGTTCTCGAGCTTCGATTGCCGAATCAATCGGTTCTGCAAGCAGGCCGAGTCCCGACACGCGCTCGACCTCGTCGGCAAGGGTGCGCACGTGGACATCGTGCCCCCGCCGCCGCAGCTCGAGCGCGGCACCGAGCACCGGATAGAGATGTCCCCGAGCCGGGGAGGTGTATACGAGTACCGATGCCATCAGGTGTTCTCCTTCAGTCCGTCCAGCAGGGTCATCATGACCGCTGCCACTTCGTTCTTCGCCAGTCCGAGATCTCGTCGCAGGAGCTTCCAGGTGCCCAGGTCGGTCGCCACGTGGGCCGCATGGAGCAGGCGTTGTCGAGCCTTCCCCCGGGCATGCGGGAACACACCACCAAGGTGTCGCTCCACCCACTCTCGATGCACTTGTCGACCCTCGCGGACCACTTCGGCGATCTCGGCGCTGCGCTCCTCCTGGGCGATGAAGTGCAGAACGACGTGCCCGTCTCTCTCGTAGTGATCGAGCAAGGCGTCCAACGCTTCCTCGAGTGAGGCTCCCTCGGCCACCTCCCGTGCAGCAGTGACCCGCTCTCGTTCTCTTTGAGAGACCGCGGCGAACAGGTCCTTCTTGGAACCGAATCGACGGATCACGGTCTGCACCGTCACGCCGCTTTGGGAAGCCACATCCTGCAAGGTGACCAGGTCGAATGGACGCTCGGAGAACAACGCCAAGGCCGCGTCGAGAATCGCTTCACCGGTTGCTCGCATCGCCTCCGCCCGAGCCTGCATGTGATAGGGACGCCTGGTGGTCTGCAGAGTGCCTTTCGAAGCCCGTTCCTTATTCATGTTAGTCACACTAATACGAATTAGGTCTACGTCAACTCGAGACTGCTTCGGTCGCGCCGCCCGCCGGGGAGAGCTACCAGCGGTCGTGCACCAGCGGCTTGATGTGCCGCTCGTAGATGTCGCGCACCTGCTGCATCGTGTCCGCCGACAGGGCCTCGAGGTCGGAGGCTGCCGCATTGGCGATCGCCTGCTTGGAGGTTTTCGCTCCCGGGATCACCGTCGAGACCGCGTCGAACATGAGGATCCAGCGGAGGGCGAACTGGGCCATCGTCACCCCATCGGGAACCAGTTCCCTGATCTCCTCCACTGCGGCAAGCCCCGTGGCGAAGTCGACACCGGCGAACGTCTCCCCCACATCGAACGCCTCGCCGTGCCGGTTGAACGCCCGGTGGTCATCGGCAGCGAAGAAGCTCTCCGCGGTGAACTTGCCGGTCAGCAGTCCGCTGGCCAGTGGCACTCGCACGATCACCCCGATGTTGCGACGGCGCGCCCGTTCAAAGAACAGCGCGGCCGGACGCTGCCGGAACATGTTGAAGATGATCTGCACAGTGGCGACATTCGGGTACTCGATCGCCTTGAGCGCCTCCTCGACTCTCTCGACGCTCACCCCGTACGATCGCACCTTGCCCCGAACGACCAGATCGTCGAGAGCGGCGAAGACCTCAGGGCGGTAGTAGACGTCGGTGGGAGGACAGTGCAGCTGCAGCAGATCGATCGTGTCGACGGCCAGGTTGGCGAGACTGCGATCCACGAAGCGCTCCAGGTTGGCGGCGGTGTAGCCGCCGGCGGTGTGCGGGTCGAGCCGGCGACCCGCTTTGGTGGCCACGACGATCTCCGGGTTGGCAGCCCGCATCTGTGCGACCAGTCGCTCGCTGCGTCCGTCGCCGTACACGTCGGCGGTGTCCACGAACGTCACCCCGTGCGCCACCGCGGCGCGCAGCGCCTCTAGCGAGGTGTCGTCGTCGACGCGCCCCCAGCTGCCACCGATCGCCCAGGCGCCAAACCCGACCTCCGAAACTTCGAAACCGCTCTTGCCAAGTGTCCGGTATCGCATTCACTCTCCAGGCCGCGCCCACTCAGGATATCGGGTGCACCGCGAGCAGGGAGGAGCGGTTTCGGTCGAGAACCAGTGCCTCCCTAGCTGATCGCCTGATAGAGGAACGGGAAGGACACGTCCTGGCGGTAATCGACACCGGTGTGGTCGTCGTCGAACTCTTCGTAGTGGTGCTCGATCCCCGCTTCGGTGAGGGTCTGCACGAACGCCCGTGCCCCGTAGACGAGGCCGTACTGATCC
>CBEVHI010000208.1:0-3904 GCA_965549635.1 uncultured bacterium
TTGGCCGCTGACTTACTCGCCGCGGCCTTCTTGGCTGCGGGCTTCTTGGGTGTCGCCATGGATCCTCAGGTCGGTAGGGGGATTCTAGCGGGCTCGACCGGTTCCCCGATCAGAGCGTCTCGCGCCCCCAGGAACGAGTCGAGTCTTGTATCCGGTCGAGCACCCTGCGCAGCTCCTGAGCCCGCGATTTGCCGACACCATCCACCGAGTCCAGCTCCGCAACCGACGCAGCAAGCATCTTCTGCAGACTGCGGAAGTGCTTTGCGACGCCATCGCGGATGCTCCCGGGAAGCCGGGGCACCTGGTTGAGAACCCGGATCCCCAACGGCTCGGCGCGCTCGTCGAGGTGCTGGAACCCCAGTGCCTCGGCGACCACATCCGGTTCGTGGAGCTCGGCTGTGGCCACTGCCTCGAGAAGAGCCAGCTTTCGCTCCGCCGTTCCTGCCCTCAGTGGCCGTACGTAGTCGCGGACGACCAGGTCCCTCAGCTCTGCTACGCCCTGGAGGAGGTCGGCAAGCTGCAGATGAGCAAGGTCGCCGGCTCCACCGAGACCGATGACGTCCTCCCTGATCGACTCGCCGATCCGACGCACGAGCTCCGCTCGCTGTACGAGAACAACGACCCATCGATAGGTCACGAGGTCCGACACCTCGAGCGGCGTCAACCGTTCCTCTGCCTCGTCGAGACGGCGGCGGAACCGTTCCAGGGTGGAGAGGGACTGGTCGATCGAGGCCATGAGATCTGTCGGATCCTGAAGCTCCTGTCGCATCTCGTGCAAGAACAGCGTCGCAACCCTTCGATCCTCACTCACGGCCACGACGGGTTTTCCGGTCTGAACGGCGACACGCTCCGCGGTCCTGTGCCGAGCACCGGTCTCGACCGTGCCGATCGAGGGGTCGGGCAGCAGGTGGACGTTGGCCCTCAGAATCTTGGTCCACGAGTCGTCGAGGATGATGGCGCCATCCATCTTCGCGAGTTCGGCCAAGCGAGGAGCCGAGAACTCCGACTCGGAAAGCTCGAAACCTCCGGTGCAGATCGCTCCCACCGAAGGGCCGTCGCCGAGCACGACGAGGGCTCCCTTCTCCTCCTGGATGATGCGTCCGAGGGCTCGCCTGATTGGAGTTCCTGGCGCGAGACGCTGGATGGTTTGGAGGAATTCATCGGAAGTCATGGTGGGTGAAGACTAGTGCAGGGTGGGGAAGTTTACGGTCAAGAGTTGAGCTCGCTTCGCGAGGCGTAACTGGTACCTCGTATTCGGTACCGCCGCCAAGGTCAGGAGAGACCACGGGGCGAGCGTCGCGGCTCTTGCCGACAGCCGACGAAGTGTGCCACACCACGAAGACGGCGAGCAACCCTTCTTGCTGTCAGCTGTTCGCTGTTCGCTGTCAGCTGAAAGCTGGTAGCTGGTAGCTACTCGAAGGCCTGGCGAAGAGCATCGCGCAGGCCGGATGGACCGCCGCCGGTGGGCCCGACCACCCGATCGACTCCGAGGCGGGCAGCCTCCTCCCTGCGTCTCCTCTCATGAGCGACAGGTCGCACTTCGCCTGTCAGCCCGACCTCGCCCCAGGCTGCCAAGGACCCAAGCGGCCGATCCATCATCGAAGACGCCAGAGCCAGGGCGACGGGAAGGTCAGCGCCCGTTTCAGTGACCTGGATGCCTCCGACGACATTCACATACACCTCGTGGGCTGAGAAGCTCAGCCCGGCATGGCGTTCCATTACGGCAAGGATCTGGTGAACCCGGGCCGGCTGCAGGCCACGGACGCTCCGTCGAGGCTGGGGAACGGAACTCGGTGACACCAGCGCCTGGATCTCGACGAGCACCGGACGTCTCCCCTCCATTGTGGGGAACACGACCGTCCCCGCAACCGTTCCTCTCCAGTCAGACAGAAACGCGGCAGAGGGATCCTCGACCTCCGCGAGACCGTCGCTCCGCATCTCGAACAGCCCGAGACGGTGGGTGGGACCGAACCGGTTCTTCAAGCCGCGAAGTGCTCGCAAACCAAGGTTGCTCTCCCCCTCCAGGTACAGGACGACATCCACCATGTGTTCCAGAGTCTTGGGTCCGGCAATCCCTCCATCTTTCGTCACATGGCCCACCAACACCGCAGCGGTCCCATGCTGTTTGGCGTGCCGGATGACACGGGCGGCGCACTCCCGCACCTGCGAGACCGACCCCGGCACGGCACCCAGCTCCGAGGCCGACACCGTCTGGATGGAGTCGACGATCAGAAGGTCCGGTCGAAGCGAGTCAGCGGCGGCGAGGATTGCATCGATGTCAGAGTCGGCAACGAGCGACACGGTGTCCGCCTCCACACCAACTCGCTTGGCCCGAAGCCCCACCTGGTCGGGTGACTCCTCGGCTGAGGCAATCAGCACGTCGTGACCGTGGACCGCAAAAGCTCCGGCCATCTGCAACAGCAGTGTCGACTTGCCAACTCCGGGTTCGCCGCCCACGAGCAATACAGCTCCGGGCACGATTCCACCGCCGAGGACCCCGTCGACCTCGTGGATGCCGGTCTCGAACCGCTCACCGGATGAAGCAACAGCCGAGGTGACCGGAATGACATTCGGGACAGGGACACGGCGCTTGGCGGCATCCTCGATCAGTGCCTCTCGCGAGCCGCACTGAGGACAGAACCCCATCCACTTCGCGGAACGGTGACCGCAGGTCGAGCACAGGTACGTCATGAAGGCGATGCTACCGACGGGGGGTGACACGAATCACGATCAGCGCAACGAGCACGATGAGGCCAAGAAGGACGAAACCGCCCAAGACGTTGCCGAAAGTCCAGGTTTCCGTGGTTCTGATCGCGAGAGTTGGCACGCGCGTGGCAGAATAGCGTCTGAGCGAGGAAGGCACCCCTTGACACAGGTCACATGCAGCAACTGCGGAGCGGTCTTCGATGAGGAACAGGAGTTCTGTCCCAATTGTGGACACTGGGTAGGACCGACACCGGAAGAAGGGTTCGAGGAGTTCGCCCTCGAAAAGGAACCAGAAGGCGAAGAGCCTGAACCACTCGCGGCGGTACCTCCGATCGTCGAAACAGTGAACTGTCCCTCGTGCGGTGCCCTGAATCCCTCCTCGAATCGGCACTGTGAGCAGTGCGGCGCGAGGATCACGCAGGGCCCGCTCCCCGTGGCACCGCAGCCGATGATTCGCACGACGGCGGGGGCGAGGGCGCTCGGTGTCATTCTTGGAACCGTCGCGGTCGTCGCGATCCTCGCGTTCGCAGTCAACTCACTCTTCGGCAACAACGAGCCTGCCGCTACCACGACGACCTCCACGACCTCGACCACCGTGGCTGCGGTGCCGGTCAAGATCGTGCCGATCAACTGGAGCTGCTCGAGCGAACTCGCCGAGAGCCTCTCCTGTGACCGCATTTTCGATGGCGACGACAGCACCTATTGGAACGATGCTTCCGCAAAAGGCCAGGGAGCGAAGATCGAAGTGACGTTCGCCCAACCGTACGCGCTGCAGACGATCGTGTTCAAGAATGTCACGGATGACACGAAGTTCACGATGAACTACAAGGTCAAGGGCTTCCAGATCGACTTCGATGACCTGCCGGATGCTCCCTTCATCGACCAACTCGAGAATTCGAACAGGGCGCAACCCATCGCCGTCAACAGCTTCAGCACCACCCAGATAACATTCACCGTCACCTCGACGTATGAGTCGCAGTCGGTAGATGGAGCAACGCCGTACAACGAGTTGGCAATCGCCGAGATCGAGTTCTGGGGCCGACCGACGAACTAGTCAACAGCCAGCAAGAGGGTGGCTCGATGCTCTCTTGGAGTGGAACGCTTTGCTGACTGATCGCAGCTTCCAGCGTCCAGCTACCAGCAAGAAGGGTTGCTCGCCGTCTTCGTAGTGGGGAACGCTTCGCTGGCTGCTGGCTGC
>CBEVHI010000209.1:0-3901 GCA_965549635.1 uncultured bacterium
CCATCGGGGTCGAGCATCAGCTCGACGCCACTTCCCCCTGAGGGGGAAGCACCTGGGCCACCCGTGCTCGCCACTCTCTGGCCCCGCCGTCGACCAGCGTCGAGTACTTGAGCCCCATCAGCACCACCCCGGCATACCCGCACTCCTGGGCTCGTTGCGCCACCAGGCCGGCCTGGTCCCAGCCGAACGCCCGCCGGCGATCCTCCGGCACCTCACCCAGCGCCGCCTTCAACTCCACGGTCGCCGCGATGGTCCCCAGTGCCTCGGCCCGCTCTACCCACGGCAGCGAGAACGGCGGGATCAGTGCCAGGTACACCGGCGGGTCACCGTCGCGCATCCCGAGCAGCTTTGTCTGTGGTGCCACGGTGGCAGGGTCGAGCACCGGACCTGCGATGAAGTACTGGGCACCCAGGTCGATCCGTCGGCGGAACTGCCATTCTCGGAACCGGGTGGGCATGCCGACGTCGAAGGCGGGCATGTGCTCCTGCAGACTGCGCAGATGCTCGACGATCTCATAGTGGTTGGCCAGATGGTCGACGGCGGGGACGGTGTCGCCGATGACCACGAAGAACGAGTCGATCCCGTTGCCGAGCGCACCCCGCACCTCCGACTCGATCGCCAGGATGTTGCGGTCCCTGGTGGAGACCACGACGGTCGGGTGCACGGAAGGGACATCGTGGGTGATGCGGGCGCCGAACGCGTACGGCGACACCCTGATCTTGCCCATCACGTTGTCGGTGATCAGCACGTGGTCCCACACCCCCTCCAACCCGAGGTGCCTCATGTTGGGAAGCGGCGGCGGGTTGATCTCGGCGACGGTGACGAACCCGTTGAGTGCGCTCAGCATGTCACCTCCCCGCCACGAAGTACTTGGCGCCCGGATGGTGACAGATGATCGCCGAGGTGGTCTGCTCCGGGTGATACTGGTAGCCGGTGTCCTCCCCCACCGTCACGCCGATCCGCTCGGCCTCCAGCAGCCGGGCGACCGTCAGGTTGTCCTCCAGGTCGGGGCACGCCGGGTACCCCCACGAGAAGCGACCACCCCGGAACCGCTGGCGGAACAGCCCGGCGACGGTGGGATCGTCCTCGTCGCCGAACCCCCACTCGGCGCGAATGCGGGCGTGGCTGTACTCGGCGAGCGCCTCGGCCATCTCCACCCCCAGCCCGTGTGTCCACAGGTACTCCTGGTACCGGTCGGCACCGAACAGCTCGGCGGTTCGTTCGGACACTCGCTCCCCCATCGTGACGATGTGGAACGCCCCGTAGTCGGGTCCTTCAGGCCGATGGAAGTCGGCGATGCACAGGTACGGGTCGCTGGACTGGCGGGGGAACGCAAACCGCGTCCGTTCGACACTGCGGGTCTCGTCGGTCCACACGATCAGGTCGTCGCCGTCGGCATTCACCGGGAAGAACCCGTAGACGATCTGAGGTACGAGCAGATGATCGGCCACCGCGGCAGCCAGCCTCTCGCGCAGCAGCACCCGCAGACGGGCTTTGAACGCGGCGTCGTCTTCACCGTCCTCGGGCCGGTACTGCCACTGGTTGCGGAACAGGGCGGTCTCGTTGACGTAGCCGGCGATGTCGGCCAGCGGGATCCCCTTGACGACCCGCGACCCCAGAAACGGCGGAGGGAAGATCTCGTTGTCGGTGCTCACCTGCGGCGACCGGGCCGGCCGCACCGCATCACCGGCCTCTCGGGGCGCCCGTTCGGGCAGGATCCGGCCTTCCGGCACCCTGCCGAACTCCGGATCGGCGAATCCGGCACGCTTCTGTTCGCCGATCCGTCCCATCACGTCGAGACCGGCGAAGGCGTCCTTGCCGTAGAACAGCGGCGCCGCATACACCTCACGCAGGTCCCGTTCGACATACCGGCGGGTCAGCGCCGCCCCGCCGAGCAGCACCGGCAGCTGCAGTCCTCTCCGGGTGAGTTCCTCGAGGTTGTCGCGCATCACCAGTGTGGATTTGACCAGCAGGCCGCTCATCCCGATGGCGTCGGCCGAGTGGGCGACCGCGGCGTCGATCATCTCGGCGATGTCCACCTTGATGCCCAGGTTGTGCACCGTGTACCCGTTGTTGGACAGGATGATGTCGACGAGGTTCTTGCCGATGTCGTGCACGTCGCCTTTGACGGTGGCCAGCACGATCGTGCCTTTGCCGCCCGTTTCGGCCCGTTCCATGAACGTCTCCAGGTGCGCAACGGCGGCTTTCATCGTTTCGGCCGACTGCAGCACGAACGGCAGTTGCATCTCCCCGGACCCGAAACGCTCGCCAACGACCCGCATCCCGTCCAGCAGCACGTCGTTGATGATCTCCAACGGGGTCATCGACTCGAGTGCCTCGTCGAGGTCGCCGACGAGTCCGTTGCGTTCCCCGTCGATGATGCGGGCTGCGAGGCGTCGCTGCACCGGCCATCCGCTGCGATCTTCGATCGTCGCCGTGTCGGTCGTGTCACCTTCGATGGACAGCAGGGCGGCGAGCGGGTCGTAGCCGTCGGCGCGCCGGTCGTAGATCAGATCCAGGCAGATCTTCTGGTGTTCTTCGGGGATCTTGGCGAGCGGCATGAGCCGTCCGGCGTGCACGATCGCAGAGTCGAGACCGGCGGCGAGGCATTCGTTGAGGAACACCGTGTTGAGGATTTGGCGGGCGGCAGGGTTGATGCCGAACGACACGTTGGAGACCCCCAGTGTCGTGTACACGCCGGGGAGTTCGGCTTTGATGCGCCGGATCGCCTCGATGGTGGCCATGGCGTCGCCCCGCAGGTCTTCGTCGCCGGTGGTGAGCGGGAAGGTGAGGGCGTCGAAGATCAACTCGGACGCCTCCAGCCCGTAGGTTTCGGTGGCCAGTTCGTACAGCCGGTGGGCGACCCGCAGTTTCCATTCGACGTCGCGTGCCTGCCCGTCTTCGTCGATGAGCAGACAGATCACCGCCGCCCCGTACTCGACGGCGAGGCGAAAGACCTTGTCTGCCCGTGATCCTGGCCCGTCGCCGTCCTCCAGGTTGGCGGAGTTGAGCACGGCCCGTCCGCCGATGTGTTGCAGGCCGGCTTCGAGCACGTCCGGTTCGGTCGAATCGAGCACGAGCGGTGCGGTGACGCCGGTGGCGAACCGCGACGTGATCTCGGTCATGTCGGCGACCCCGTCACGACCCACGTAGTCGACCGACACGTCCAACAGATGGGCGGATTCGGCGACCTGGTCTTTGCCGATCTGGGAACAGGCGTCCCAGTCTTCGGCGAGCAGCGCCCGTTTGAACGCCCGCGAACCGTTGGCGTTGGTGCGTTCCCCGATGATGAGAAACGACGTGTCCTGCTCGAACGGCACGAAACTGTAGGCGGAGGTGGCGCCGGCCTCATGAACCGGGTTCCGGTGGGCAGGTTCCAGGTTCCGGACCCGTTCGACGACGGCGGCCATGTGCTCGGGTGTGGTGCCGCAGCACCCGCCGATGACGGTCACGCCGAGTTCGGTGACGAAGCGGGTGTGCAGCTCCACCAGGGTGTCGGCGTCGAGGGTGTAGCAGACGGCCCCGTCGACGACGGTGGGCAGCCCGGCGTTGGGGATCGCCGAGATCGGCACCCGTGACGCCCGCGACAGGTATCGCAACGGTTCGTACATCTCCGACGGGCCGGTCGCGCAGTTCAATCCGATCACGTCGACCCGCAGCGCCTCGACCGCCGCCAGGGCGGCGCCGATCTCGGTGCCGCCCAACATCCTTCCGGTCAACTCCAGGGTGACCTGCGCCTGGATGGGCACCTGACGGCCAACAGCGGCCATGGCCCGCCGGCAGCCGTTGACGGCGGCTTTGAGGCCGAGCAGGTCGTATTGGGTCTCGACGAGGAACAGGTCGACCCCCCCGTCGAGCAGACCGCGGGCCTCGATCTCGTAGGCCTCACGTAGGTCCACGT
>CBEVHI010000210.1:0-3885 GCA_965549635.1 uncultured bacterium
GCCAACAGCCAGTGACCGGTGACCGGTGACCGGTGACCAGTGACCAGTGACCAGTGACCAGTGCTTCCCACCAGCAAAGCCCGAGCACCGTCCTACTGGAAACTGGAAACTGGAAACTGACGACCTTCTTGCTGGCAGCTGGTCGCTGGCGGCTGTTAGCTGAGGACTGGAAACTGGCAACTGGTTCTTGCTGCCAGCTGTCAGCTGTTCGCTGTCAGCTGGAACCTGGAAACTGCCTAAGGCCGGTACTCGCCGAAGACGTCCCGCAGGGCGTCGGACACCTCCCCGAGCGTCGCCGACAGCCGCAGTGCCTCTTTCATCGGATAGAGCAGATTGTCACCAGAGCCTGCAGCCTTCCGCACGGCCGACAGCGCCTCATCGACGGCAGAACTGTCTCTCTGCTCGCGCAGCGTCTCGAGGCGCGCCGTCTGCTCCTCACGCAGGACCGGGTCGATGTGAAGCAGAGGGATCTCTTCCTCTTCGGTCTCGTCGACGAACCTGTTCACACCGACAACGACCTGATCTTCCGCTTCGATCTTCTTTGCGGTCTCGTATGCCGAGTCCTCGATGGCTCGCTGCGGGAAGCCGGCTTCGATGGCTGCGACCGCCCCGCCGAGATCCTCGACTTCGTCGAGCAGAGCTGTCGCACGCTCCTCGAGCGCATCGGTCAGGCTCTCGACGAAGTAGGAGCCGGCCAGAGGATCGACCGTGTCTGCCGTCCCTGACTCGAACGCCAGGATCTGCTGGGTGCGCAACGCGATCTTGGCGGACTTGTCGGTGGGAAGTCCGAGCGCCTCGTCGTAGGCGTTCGTGTGCAGCGACTGGGTGCCCCCCAGGACCGCCGAGAGCGCCTGATAGGCGGTACGCACGATGTTCAGCTCGGGCTGCTGGGCGGTGAGCGTGCTACCGGCAGTCTGCGTGTGGAACCGCATCTGCCAGGCCTTCGGGTTCGTGGCGCCGATCTCGTCTCGCATCAGACGAGCCCACATCCGCCGTGCGGCCCTGAACTTGGCAACCTCTTCGAAGAGCCGGTTGTGCGCATTCCAGAAGAACGACAGGCGAGGGGCGAACTCGTTCACGTCGAGACCGGCGTCGATGGCGGCGCGAACGTAGGCGAGACCATCGGCGATCGTGAACGCCAGTTCCTGCGCCGCCGTCGCACCCGCCTCCCTCATGTGGTAGCCGCTGATCGAGATCGTGTTCCAGGAGGGAAGTTCCCGAGCGCAGTAGGAGAACAAGTCGGTGACGAGCCGCATCGATGGAGCCGGCGGGTAGATGTAGGTGCCTCTGGCCACGTACTCCTTGAGGATGTCGTTCTGGACCGTGCCGCGGATCTGTGCAGGCTCAACGCCGCGCTCTTCTGCGACGAGTTGATAGAGCAGGAGCAGGATGGCGGCGGTCGAGTTGATCGTCATCGACGTGGAGACATCCCCAAGCGGGATGGCCGAGAAGAGTCTGCGCATATCGTCGATGCTGTCGATCGCAACACCGACCTTGCCGACTTCACCCTCCGACATCGGGTGGTCGGAGTCGTACCCCATCTGGGTCGGCAGGTCGAATGCCACCGACAAACCCGTCTGGCCGGCTTCGAGGAGTGAGCGGAATCGCCGGTTGGTGGCGTCGGCGTCGCCGAAGCCGGCGTACTGACGCATCGTCCAAAGCCTTCCCCGATACATCGTCTCATAGGGGCCGCGCGTGTACGGGTAGGCGCCCGGTTCACCGACGCGTTCCGGCACCTGCGCTGGCCGGTAGACCGGCGCTATCTCGATCCCGCTGGTGGTCTCCCGCTCGCCGTGATGCATCTGGTGTTTCCCGTTCGTGGGTATCCTGATCGATGCTAAACGGGCACCGCGCCCGGAGGCGAAGCATGTCTGCACCAATCCACGAACTCGAACGACGGGAAGTCAGGAGCCGCTGGTTCGTCGCGCTCGCAACGCTCCTTTCGATTGCTCTGCTCGCGTCCACCTGGCTGGCGTTGTTCTCGTTCTTCGGCGCCAGTTCGGCGTTCGGCGTCTTCACGAGTCTCGAGAAGCGCTTCGTTCCCGACGTTCAGGGGATGGCGCTCGACTTCCCGGACCTCTCGCAGGTCTCCCGGATCTACACCCTCGCCAACGAGAAGCTGGCAGAACTCGATGACGGCAAGAACAGCCAGCCGATCCGCATCGAGGACGTCCCCGACATCGTTGTCTCCGGCGCGCTTGCAGCCGAAGACGCCGACTTCTTCGACCACGAAGGCGTGAACTTTGGTGCGATCGGCAGCGCCTTCCTCGACAACCTCCGCTACGGGACCGAACGCGGCGGCTCGACGATCACCCAGCAGGTCGTCAAGCAGAACTTCGTCGGCGACGAGGCCACCCTCACCCGCAAGATCCGGGAGGCTGCGGTCGCCGTGGAACTGGAACGCCGCTACACCAAAGAACAGATCCTCGAGTTCTACCTCAACTCGGTCTACTTCGGCTGGGGTGCCTACGGGGTGCAAGCTGCCGCGCAGGAGTACTTCGGCAAGAGCCTCGATGAACTGACGATCGCCGAATCGGCGACCCTCTTCGTTCCGATCCGCAACCCCCGGATCTACGACCCGAGACGCCAGCCCGATGTCGTGCTCGATCGACGCAACGACGTCCTCGACACGATGGTCGCCCACGACATGATCACCAGGGCAGAGGCAGAGGCGGCCAAAGAAGAACCCCTCGAGATCGTGCCCCCATCACGGTTCACGGGACCGGCAGACCACGTCGTCGCCGAGGTCAAGCGACAGCTCCTCCACGACCCAGAGTTCGCGTTCCTCGGAGCAACCGACGAAGAGCGCAAGAGGGCGATATTCGGGTGCCCGGCCGACGACGTTTCGTGTCAGGGTGGCGGCGGACTCAAGGTCTACGTCACGATCAATCTCGACCTGCAGGAGAAAGCCAACTCGATCCTCGAGTCGTGGCTCCCCTACCCGGACCCGACCACCCTCAGCCAGGAAGAACTGGACGCATGCATCTCCCGGTACAACGCCACCAAGACTCCGGTTCCGACAATCGAGAACCTCCGGTGTGCTCCCACCGGGGCGATCTCGATGGTCGACAACGTCACAGGGGCGATCCAGGTCATCTCCTCGGGGCTCCCTTTCGACGTCGAACAGTTCGATCTTGCGCTGCGCGGGCAGCGCAATCCCGGGTCGTCATTCAAACCGTTCGGCCTGATCGCCTACCTGGAGTCCGGAGGCTCGCTCAACTCATTCTGGGATGCCCGCAGCCCGCTGGAGGTCCAGTGCCCTTACCAGTGCAGCGACAACCCCACACAGCCAAACGTGTGGACGGTGAGCAACGCCGGCGGAAGCATCGAGCCCGGCCTTCGCCTGTTCGACGCCACTCGACGCTCCGTCAACGCCGTCTACGCCCAGGTCGCCGTCCAGGTCGGACCGGCACACATCAAGGACGTTGCCCGTCGAATGGGCGTCAACAAGTCGCAGATCCCCGAGGTGTACTCGATCGTGCTCGGCGCCGGAGGTGCCACCCCGATTGAGATGGCGTCCGCCTACTCGAACTTCGCCACGAACGGCCTGTGGGCGGAACCGTACCTGGTCGAACGGATCGAAGGTCCAGACGGATCGGTGCTGTATCAGCACCAGGGTCAGCGACTCCAGGTCGTCGACCCGGCGATCATCGCCGCTGCTCGCCGACCGCTGCAGATGGTCCCGACCAACGCCGGCACCGCCCCGAAGGCGAACATCGGACGACCGCAGGGAGGCAAGACCGGGACCCACCAGAACTACATGGACGCGTGGTTCGTGGGGTTCGTGCCCCAGTACTCGACGGCCGTGTGGATGGGGTATCCGGACTTCCAGTACCCGATGCGCAACCTGACGATCAAAGACCAGTTCTACTCCCGGGTGTTCGG
>CBEVHI010000211.1:0-3881 GCA_965549635.1 uncultured bacterium
TCGCTCACCCTGATCGTGGTACTCATGGACCAAGTATACCGCATTGTAGACCAGAATGTCTACACTTTCGGATCGGGCCCACCTGAGCACCTCTCTGGCAGGAGGCGTGATTGCCCCGAGTCCCGACCCGTGTAGTTAGCGATGGTGTCGGAGGACCGATACCCATGCCGACTACACGACCAGCGCCACTCGCTAGGTCGTATTCGCTTACAGCGTGAAACGCGATGTCGGTCGGCGATCCCCTTGCGTTGCTCTTCACGAGGACAAGGCCCTGGCGACAACCTCCTCGCCAACTCGTCCCCCCCTTGAGAGGCCTGAGCTCAGGGGGTTTGGGACCCGATTCGTCGACCTGGGCAGACGTCGAGAAACGGCCCCTGAACTGATTCCCTAACGGTTGTCAAGTCCCTGGCTGTTCACGCTGTGTGGGCAGGATGAGCCGGCCGTCGACGGAAGTGTTTCGACGGCGGTGTGGGGTGAGCGCTGGTTGTCGAGCCGGCGTCCGGTCAGCCGGAGAGGCGTCCTCTTCTCGGCTTGTTGCGGGCTCGGACCCTGCGTCGGACGTGTTCTGGCACCGCGTAGCTGGCCGCGAGTCGGCGACCCTCGACTGCGTCGACGGGATTGCCGTCGACGTCTCGCAGCTGGTAGGGCTCACCGCCGGTCGACGAAAAGACCCAGGTCCAGGCACTCGATCGTACTGCACCGGTCCTGCCGCTGATGCCCGGAGTCCCCCAACGCCAATCCCACGACTACAAACGCAACGGCACCACCGACCTGTTCGCCGCACTCGACATCGCCTCCGGCAACGTCCTCACTCACATGACCGACCGTCACCGCGCCATCGAGTTCCGCCAATTCCTGAACCTGGTCAACCGCAACGTCCCCGACGACCTCGACGTTCACATCGTCATCGACAACGTCTCAACCCACAAAACCCCCGAGATCGGACGCTGGCTGGTTCGCCACCCCCGATTCCACGTCCACTTCACCCCCACCTACAGCTCATGGCTCAACCTCGTCGAACGCTGGTTCTCCGAACTCACCACCAAATGGATCCGACGCGGTACCCACCGGACCGTCACCGAACTACGCGAATCGATCCAACACTGGGTCGACACCTGGAACGACAACCCCCGCCCCTACACCTGGCACAAGACCGCCGACCAGATCCTCGACACCCTCACCACATATATCCAACGAATCTCCCACTCAGGACACTAGGGAGTTGGCGTCGGCGGAGGCGGATGTGGCCCAGGCGTGGCCCAAAGACTCTCCCGCAACACGCCCAGTCAGTCGCCGCCTTCGAGAGAAGCCTCCAAATGATCCTGGAGTCCTCCCGCCGTGCGGGCTCTGAAGACTGGCAAGGGCCGCGTTTCTCCGCTCAGGTTGGGGCCGGCGCGCCCGAGCCGGGGGTATGTCAAGTAGAAGTCTGGCGCCCGTGGGCGAAGAACGATTGAGCATGTTCTCTCACCTACAGAGGAACCAGAATCGGCCTCCAGAGCGGTCCTGTCTGTACGAATCGGCTCAACTTTGCCCGGCCTGCTGAGGGTGACAGGTGATACAGGAGATGTCGGGGACGTTGTGGCCCGCCCCGTGGCAGTCTGAGCAGTTGAGCTGTTTCCACAGGTCGCCGACGTCGGCGGGATGGTGAAATTCGAGACCGCTGAGGTCGGTTTCGAGTTCGTTGATCTCCGAGGTTGGACCTTGGGCGACGATCAGGTGGCAGACGTTGCAGTCCCGGGCAAGGACCTGTCCGGTGTCGCTGACGAGATGCCCGTCGTGGCAGCGGAAACAGCCGGGGGCGAGGAAGTGACCCACGTGGTTGCTGTGCGCCCGGTAGTCGGTCTTCATCTCGGGAAAGAAGTTGTCGTCGTAGATGCCGATGATCTCGGCCGCGGTCTGTTCCAGATCGGATTGCAGTTCCGTGAACCTGTTGGCGTACTCACTTCGGTAGAAGTCCATCAGATGATCTCGGATCTGCTGATGGGCGGTGTCGGTGTCCGGATAGTCGTCGTTCAGCAGATCGAGCGCCGTACGCCGGATGTACGGGATGTCTGTGGAGATCCGGCCGGTCGAGAGCGCCAGGCTGATCGACGTTGCGGGCGGCACGAACGTGTGGCTGGGACGGTTGTGACAGTCGACGCAATCGAACGGCCGCACCTCGAGGGACGTGTCGGCAGGGTCGATTGGGCTGTCGAGAGTGGGGTCGGTGAACAGTGTGACGTTGCCGTCTCCGTCGGTCACCCTCACCCAGTCGATGTCGTTTCGCTTGGCGTCGCTGGCGACGTACTCGATCCGATGCTCACCGAGCATGTGCCAGTGCACTCCCTCGAGCTTGCCGGTACGGGGGTTGCTGCCACCGATCTTGACGAGGAGGCTGATCGTCCACGGCGAGTTCGCCTCGTCGGAGTCGTAGTACTGGTGGGTGACCAGTTTCTCCCCATAGAATTGTGCCGGCCAGTGACACTCCTCACAAGTCTGCTGGGCCGGTCGGAGGCTATGGACGGGGGTTTCGATCGGCTGCTCGTAGGTGTTGAGCACCGTGGCGAACAGCTGGCGGATACCGTCGATTTTCGATCGGACCCAGAACGAACCGCCCGGCCCGATGTGACATTCGACACACGGCACCCTGGCGTGGGGCGACTTGGCGTAGGTAGCCTCCTCGGGTCCCATCACCTCGTGACAGGTGGATCCGCAGAACGAGACCGAATCGGTCGCCTCGTATCCCTTGTAGCCGGTGAATGCGACCACCAGCGCGAAGATGGCCGACAGACCGGCGAACAGCCACAGGTTGCGCATGAAAACCTTGTCGGACGGTTCGATCCGCAGACGCAGCCTGATGTGCTCTCCTCGCCTACGTGCTGCGACGACCTGGAATCTGATGGCCAGCAAGAACAGCAGCGCTCCGACGAGGACGACCGCGGGGAACGCCACCCAGGTGACCAGCGAGCGGTAGGGGTTGTTGCTGTCTGCGGTCAGGTCCAGCAGAGAGAGGATGACGAACCCCAGGGCGCCTGCCACGATCAGCGCCCCTCCGGCGGCGGCGAGGGGGTGGCGGTACAGGCTGCGCACCGTTGTTCGTTCTTGGTCGCTGATCACCGCTGGTTCCGGTTCGGGCTCAGCAGCCTGATTCCCCTCTTCGTTCACTGAGTGTGCCCCTCTTTCTTCCGCCCTGAGGATACCGGCCCTCTGGTCGGCTCAATCAGGGTCCAACGTCCTGTCCCGGCTAGTTGAAGAATCATCAAGTCTCGGGAGCACCGGCTTCTATCCACGCCAAGAGCTCGGCAATCTGCTCGTCTGTGAGCCGGGCAGCGTGACCGCCGGCCGCCTGGGTTGTGTAGATGAGCGAGGCATCAGGGTCACCGGGGACGATGCCGGGTCCACTGTTCCCGCCGTCGAGAGCGCTCTGATAGGTGCCAATGTCGAGTCCGCCCAACGGCGCCGCTCCGGTGTGACAGGCCCCACAGTTGTCGGTCAACAGGTTGGCAATGGAGTTGTCCCAGGTGGTCGGCGGTGGATCCACCACGGTCGTGCTGGTGGTCGTCGTGCTGGACGTGCTGGTTGTAGTCGAGGGGGTCGTGCTAGTCGTCGTCGTGGGACTGGGGGTTGTGGTGGTGCTGGTGGATGTGGTGGTCGTGCTAGTGGTCGTGGTGGTTGGGGGTGACGGGATATCGAGCGGAGTCAGCAACGGGGCGCCTCCGGTGGTGTTGCCCGGGTTCACGCGGGCGTACGAGAACGGATTGTGAGTTGCCCCGTGGCACGCCAGGTAGCACCGGCCTGTGGTTGCCGTGACCTGGAACGCGGAGCTGTAGTCGAACCCGGTCAAGAGCGCCGTATCGAGGTTGGTTACGCCGAATCGCAGGTCGATGAGACCGCTCTCACCG
>CBEVHI010000212.1:0-3868 GCA_965549635.1 uncultured bacterium
TCGGGGCTGACCGGTCGGTACCACGACTCCGGCCTCTTCTGCGGTCTCTCGCACCGCTGCCGACCACCAGGGCGACGCCGCGCCGACACCGAACAGGCGGCGAGCGAGCTCGCTGCGGTCCGCATCGTCGAGCGCGCCGCCCGGAAAGACGTACGCACCTCCCACGAATGCCGAGGCATTCGCCCTGCGTACCATGAGTACCTCGAGCCCGTGCTCTCCCGGACGGAGTACGCACACCGTCGACGCCTGACGGACCGGTTGGTCGGCGTAGGGAAGCTCCATGAGGAGAGGTTAGGCCGCCGCGTGACTCGTACGACCTCCGTGTCGCGGCGATCCCGGTGCTGAGGCGTCTCGAGAACGCGAGTACGCTGCCTGCATGCCGCTGCGCGATCTTCCATCTGTCGACTCGCTGGTCCGCTCCCTCACCGGCTCGTCACTCCCCCGGCTGCTCGTCGTCGACGCCGCCAGGGCGGCTATCGATGATGCCCGCGAGGTCGTCGCCGCCGGCGGGACCGCCGATCCCGCCGCCATGGCCCGCGAAGCACTGCACGCCCTGGGATCCCTCCGCCACCGGCCGGTGATCAACGCAACCGGGGTCCTGCTGCACACCAACCTGGGAAGGGCACCGCTGGCACCGACCGCCGCCGAGGCAGCGCACGCCGCCGCCACCACGTACGGAAACCTCGAGTTCGACCTGGATGCGGGGACCCGCGGTGGCAGAGCGGGGTACCTGCATCGGATCGTCGCGACCCTCACCGGTGCCGAAGCTGCACTCGTCGTCGGCAACAATGCCGGGGCGCTCCTCCTTGCCCTCGCTGCGCTGGGCCGCCGGGTCGCCGTATCGCGAGGTGAACTCATCGAAATCGGGGGTTCGTATCGCCTCCCCGAGCTCATGGCGGCGTCCGGGACCCACATGATCGAAGTCGGCACGACGAATCGCACTCGCCTCGGAGACTACGAACAGGCGATCGACGACGGCGCCGACATGCTCCTCAAGGTCCATCCGTCCAACTACCGGGTTGTCGGCTTCGCTGACGCCCCTTCACTGGAGGATCTGGTCACTCTGGCCAGGGCTCGTCATGTGCCTCTGGTCTACGACATCGGAAGCGGCCTCCTCGACGAGACGGCACCGTGGATCGAAGGTCCCCCGCCCCGCTGGCTGGATGGTGAGCCGGGGGTTCGCCAGACACTCGAGGCCGGGGCCGATCTGGTCATGTTCTCCGGGGACAAGCTGCTCGGTGGACCGCAGGCAGGAGTCATCGCCGGATCGAGCGCACTCGTGGCGAAGCTCGCCCGTCATCCGATCGCTCGAGCGCTGCGCATCCCCGGTCCAACGATCGCCGCCCTCACCGAGACGTTCGAGCTGTACGCCGACGGGAACGCCACCCTGATCCCGTTCTGGTCGATGGCGACCGCCACCTACGAGACCCTCGAGGAGCGCGCACGCAACGTGCTCGGGACATCTGGCGTCGAAGGGGAGATCATCCCCGGAGCGTCGGTCCCCGGGGCCGGCTCCGTCCCCGGAGCGGAAGTCCCGTCGCCGGTGATCGCGATCAGGACACCTGGCGCGGCGACGCTGTGGCCCCGGCTTCTGCATTCCGATCCACCCGTCGTGACGAGACGAGACGCCGGGAGTGTCATCCTGGATCTGCGAGCCGTCGGCACCGCAGACGACGAGCAACTCGCCGCAGTGTTGCGGACCGCATGCCGGTCGTAGGGACCGCCGGTCACGTCGACCATGGCAAGTCGACGCTCATCCAGGCGCTCACAGGGCGCGATCCCGACCGCTGGGACGAGGAGAAACAGCGCGGGTTGACGATCGACCTGGGCTTCGCATGGACGACGCTCCCCGACGGGACGGAGATCTCCTTCGTCGACGTGCCCGGGCATCAGCGCTTCATCAAGAACATGCTGTCCGGGATCGAGGCGATCGACGTCGCACTCTTCGTCGTCGCGGCCGACGAGGGCTGGATGCCCCAGTCCGAGGAGCACCTTGTCGTCCTCGACCTCCTCGGCGTACGTCACGGCGTCGTTGCGATCACCAAGGCCGACCGGGTCGACACCGACCTCGTGGCCCTCGCATCGCTGGAAGTCGAAGAGCGGCTCGCGGGCACCACGCTGGAGGGATCCACAATCGTCACGGTGGCACCGCCGGTGGGTCGAGGACTCGACGAGGTTCGAGCTGCTCTGGTCGAAGCCGTTGCCGCCGCGACCGACGACTACCGCGATAGCGGAAGTGCGCGGATGTGGATCGACCGATCATTCACCATCACCGGGTCGGGGACCGTCGTCACCGGTACGCTGCTCGATGGCCCCCTCTCGATCGACGACAAGGTCACCCTCTGGCCGGACCTTCTGAGCGCCCGCGTCAGGTCGCTGCAGAGCCATGAGCGCAGCCACACCGAGGTCGGCCCTCACGCCAGAGTGGCGGCCAATCTGGTCGGACTCGACCGCCAGGACGTGACCAGGGGAGCCATGCTCGGCATCCCCGGCAGGTGGGCAACCAGCACGCGCCTGCTCGTTCAACTCACGACTGCTCGTTACGTCGAAGAACCGGTGACCGCCAAGGGATCGTTCCACCTGCACCTCGGCAGCGGGGCGAGACCGGTGCGGGTGCGCCCGTTGGATGGATCAGGGATCCTGGGCTCGTCGTTCGCTCTGCTCTCCGTCGATGAACCGGTGCCCGTCAAGATGGGGGACCGCTTCATTCTCCGCGAGGTGGGGCGCAGACAGGTCGTGGCCGGTGGACGCGTCCTCGACCCTGCTCCCCCTTCCCGGGGCCGCCAAGCCCTGGCGGCGGGGCAATCGCTCCTTGGTGTGCTCGACGCTTCACCCGCGACGATGGCGACCACACTGCTCGAACTGCGCGGGACCGACGACCTCGAGCGGATCTCCCAACACACGGGCGGGGGCATCCCCAGCGGTCTGGTCGCAGGCACCGTCGCGATAGCACCAGCGACCGCGGCCGGTCTCGCCGACCGGATCACGCTCGAGGTGCAGCGGTTCCACGCGGACAATCCCCTTCGTCTGGGACTCCCCAAGGCCGACCTCGCCAGCCGGCTTCGTGTGCCCGGCGCCGTGATCGACGAACTGATCGCCACCTCACCTCACGTGGAGGATCGCGGTCCGGTCGTAGCCGCAACAGGCTTCTCGCCGACCCTCAGACCAAACGAGGACACGGCCCGTGCCGCTCTGCTCACCACACTCGACGCGGCAGGACTGACCGTTCCCCGGGTGCAGGACCTCGACATCGGCCGTGAACTCCTCCATGCGCTCATTCGCAAAGGGGATGTCGTGCAAGTGTCCAGCGATCTCGTCTACCTTCCCGCACAGGTCGAGGCGGTCAAGAGTGGTATCTCGGATCTCCCCAACCCCTTCACCGTCGCCGAATTCCGCGATCGGTTCGCGATCTCCCGCAAATACGCGGTGCCGCTGCTCGAATGGCTGGACGGCGCCGGGGTGACCCGACGCAACGGGGATGTCCGGAGCTACTAGTACTTCGTATTTCGTACTTCGTACTTCGTATCGCGACCCCAGTCGTGGCAATACCGCGGGGCGAACGTGGCGGCTCTTGCTGGCCGCCGGTTGCAGGCTGCTGACTGCTGGCCGCTGATTGCCGGCCGCCCTACCTGACCAAACCGAGGACGTACTCGCGTCGCTCAGTCTCGGTGAATCCTCCCCAGATCCCGTACGGCTCCTTGATGGTGAGTGCCGCGTCGAGGCACTCCTGGCGTACCGGGCACACCCTGCAGATGGCCCTCGCTCGTGTTTCTCGCCGTTCTCGTTCGTCTTTGCGCTCGAAGGCGCTCGGGGGAAAGAAGAGGTGTGAGTGGTTGCCCCGGCACAACGCTCGGGGTTGCCACACATC
>CBEVHI010000213.1:0-3867 GCA_965549635.1 uncultured bacterium
CGGCGGTGTGCAACCCACCTCCTCGACGACGGCCTCGATCGACACCTCGTGGGCAGCACCGGTCTCAATCAGCATCCGGTCTGCGGCGTCGAGGATCTCTTCTCTCAGTTTCCCTCTCGGTCGACGGGTCGGCACGTTTCCACCCCTTGACTTCTTAGTGTGACTAAAATATAGTAGCACTAAGTTACGGCGGAGGCAAGCACCACCGCACCGTGCTTCCCTCCCGAAAGGAGCATCACATGTCCACCACGATGCGACGCAGCGCCATCGTCGCCATGTTCTTCTCGGCACTGGCCATCCTCGCCGTCGCCCCCATCCTGATGCCCGACTCGTACTCGTGGCTCGACCACTCGGTCAGCGAGTCGGCCGCCCAAGGCATCGAAGGTGCCTGGCTGGCCCGAGTCGGGTTCCTGATGTTCGGATTCGCTGTCCTCCAGCTGGCGAGGTTCGCTCGAGACCGGTGGGGCCTCCTGGGCGCACTCGCACATCGCCTCTTCGGAGTCTCGATGATCGCCTGCGCGGCCTTCTCGCACAGCCCATGGGAGGCAGGGGTCCCCTTCGTCCAATTCGAGGACTTCCTACACTCCGTCGCCGCCTTCGCCGTCGGGCTCGGCTTCACCGTCGGAGTGATCTTCGTCACAGTTCGCCGCGGAACGGCTGTCGTCCGCGTGTTCGACTGGCTGGCTATCGTCGCCGGCATGGCCATCCCCTTGTTCCTGTTCAACACTGCCGGGTACGGGGGGATCGCCCAGCGCGCCCTGTTCGTGATCGGTGCCCTCTGGTATGGAGCCGAAGCGATCCGCACCGGCCGCACCGCCGGCATCCTGCCCGAACCGGTGAAGGCGGGTCAGGCGTGACTGGCCTCAACACATCGACGGGAGCCGTCGTGGACCCGGTGATCTCGGTCTCGCATCTCGCCAAACGCTACGGCTCGCTGGACGCGGTCGCCGATGTCTCCTTCGAGGTCTTCGAGGGCGAGATCTTCGGTCTGCTCGGTCCCAACGGCGCCGGCAAGACCACTACGGTCGAGAGCGTCCAGGGTCTCCGAGTTCCGGACAACGGCGACATCAGCGTGTTGGGTATCGACCCTACCGTTGACGCAGACCGGCTCCGGCCGCTGATCGGCGCGCAACTACAGGACTCGTCCCTGCCCCAACGCATCAGGGTTTGGGAGGCGCTCGACTTGTTCGCGACCCTGCTGCCCAACGGTCCGGGTTGGCAAACGGCCATCGACCAGTGGGGGCTCACCGAGAAGGCAGACGCGTCGTTCGGCTCGCTCTCCGGCGGCCAGCGACAGCGCCTCCTCGTGGCACTGGCGCTGATCAACGAGCCCAAGGTGGTGTTCCTCGACGAGGTGACCACCGGACTCGATCCCGCGGCGCGCCGGGCCACCTGGCGTCTCATCGAACAGGTCCGGGACGCCGGCACGACCGTTGTGCTGGTGACGCACTTCATGGACGAGGCCGAGCGCCTCTGTGACCGGCTCGCCATCGTCAACCGCGGACGGATAGTGGCGACCGGTACCCCTGCCCAGCTCATCGCCGAGCACCAGGGCGGCACGATTGTGGATTTCTCTGCCGGAGCCGACGTCGGTTTTCTGCGCGCGGTCCCCGGCGTTGCCACCCTGCACCAGGCCGACTCCCGGGTCCGTCTCACCGGAGCCTCGGAAATCGTTCCACTCGTCGGCAAGGCGCTGGTCGATCGGGGCATCGTACCGGCCGACATGAGCGTGCTCCGATCCAGCCTGGAGGACGTCTACCTGCGGCTCGTCGGGGAGGAGCAACCATGATCCTGCGAAAACTGACCTGGGTCGAGATCAAGCTGTTCCTGCGTGAGCCGGTCACGGTGATCTTCACGCTCGCCCTGCCGCTCATGATCCTGTACGTGCTCGGCGGCGTGTTCGGCAACGAGGCCGACAGCGGTGGGGGGATGGTCGTCTACGGAGGATTCGGTCCCACGGACTTCTACACCCCCGCCTACGTGGCACTGGCCGTAGCGGGCATCGCCCTGATTGGCATTCCGGTGCACATGGTCGAGTACCGCGAGACCGGCGTGCTGCGGCGACTGCGCGCCTCGGCGGTGCGCCGCCAAGCGGTCCTCATGTCGCAGGTGCTGGTCTCGATTGCAGTGGCGACTGCCGGCGCGGCACTCCTGCTGGCCGCAGCGTTCTCGTTCACCACCGTGCACCCACCCGGCTCGGTGCTCGGGTTCGTCGCCGCCTACGCCATTGCCGTGGTAGCTATCACCGCGATGGGGATCCTGCTGGGCACGGTGCTGCCGACGGCACGGGCGGCGCAGTCGGTCGGCCTCCTGCTGTGGTTCATGTTCATGTTCCTGTCCGGGGCCGGTCCACCCCCAGAGGTTCTGCCGTCGTCGCTGCGCACGGTAGGTGACTGGTTGCCGCTCACCCCGGTCGTCAAGATGCTGCAGGAGCCTTGGCTCAGCGGGGACTGGGCCGCGGGACAGTCCATCATCGTCGTCGCCATCGCGGCCGTGGCCATGCTCATCGCTTGGCGTGCCTACCGGTGGGAGGCCCGGTGACCCGAACGGATACACCGGTTCGCGTCGGTGCGCCGGCGAGGATCGTCGCAGCCCTGTTCGATCTGGCGATCGTCGCCGCATGGGCGGCGTTCGCCGCTGCGGTGGGATTGGGCGTGCGGCTCCTCGGGATCGACGTCGGTTCGGTGATGGCCCGGGACCTGTTTGCCTTCGCCACGCTGGTGCTGCCGGTGACGATGACCTTCGCCCTCCAGGACGCCTCCCCCCAACGGGCGACGTTCGGCAAGCGCCGCCTTGGTCTCGTCGTCACCCACCAGGGTGCCCGCCTGACACGACGGCGTTCGCTGGTCCGTTCCTCGGTCAAGTTCGCCCCGTGGCAAATGGGGCACACGGCGGTGTTCCATCTGGGAGCAGGTAGCGAAGCGACCGGATATGTCGCCTTGGCGATCGCTGCCCAGGTGATCGTCCTCACCTCGGCCTTGGTCATGACCTTTGATCGGCACCACCGGGCGTTCCACGATCTCGTGGCGGGCACACGGGTAGTCCGATCTCAGGCGGCGTGCACCTCACACACCTCGACCGGTTCCTCCACCCCGGCTACGTGTTCCGATCGGGCTGGTTCGAACACGATCGCGGGAAGGCGGCCGGCAGCGTCTCGCACCTCGGTGGTGACCAGCGACATGCCCCCTTCGGCGAGGTCGGTGACTCTGGCAGCAACGTTGACGACGTGGCCGAGCAGATCGCTGGTGGTTCTCACCACCGAACCCCGGTGGGCGCCGGCTCGAAGCCGGAGCGGATCGGGGGCGGCAGCGACCAGATCGATCGCCCCCATGACCGCCGCAGCGGGCTGTTCGAAGGCGAGCATATGCCCGTCCCCCAGCGTCTTCATCACACGTCCTCCCCTGCTGCGGACGATCGCCTCCACGGCGTCATAGTGGTCGGCGAGCAGGGCGCTCGCCTCCCCATCTCCACGAGCGGCGTTGAATGCAGTGAAACCCTCCAGGTCGGAGAACACGACCGTCAGTGCAGGCTGGTCGAGCTGGGCAGGTTCGTCGTCTTCGCCCGCTAGCACGTCGAGAGGACGAACCTCGAGGCGGGCCAGGACGGAAGGTTCGGTGCGAGCCATCTCGGAGATGCGGTCCTTGAACTGGCGGATGACCGTGCCGAGGTCCTCCCCGGCGTCGAGCTTGGCGAGGGCAGACTCGTCGACAAGACCGATCTCGACGAGACGGTCGAAGGCTTCGGGTTGTTCGCGCAGTTTCTCCGCCAACTTGGCGGCGATGGCCCGCTTGACGAACTCGGCTGCCTCCCGGCGTTCTCCCCAGCGAAAGACCTTCTTCACCACGCTGTCACGCTACACGACCTGCA
>CBEVHI010000214.1:0-3830 GCA_965549635.1 uncultured bacterium
GGTCCGCTTCGAGTTTCTGCAGCTTGCGGAGCAGCTCGTCGTAGTCGAAGTCGGAGATCTGCGGATCGTCGAGCACGAAGTACCGGTACGCGTGGTAGCGGATCTGCTCGCGAAGGTTCTCGATCTCAGCTCCCATCACAGCTCATTCTCGCAGCGTCTCCATGATCGTTCCGCCCCCCAACATCTGCTCGCCCTCATAGAGGACCGCTGTCTGCCCTGCGGCGACACCGTCCTGAGGGTCGGCGAAGTACACCGTCCGGCCGTCGTCGTCCAGAATGGCAGGCAGCGGCGCGCCGTGGGCCCTGATCTGCAGTTCTGTCGGACCCGAGGTGGGTGCGTGCCCGGCTACCCATTCGGGGGCTCCCATGCGCAGGCCTGAGAGTCGCACTGTTCCACGCCGGCCGATCACGACGGTCGCAGAAGACGGCCGGATCTCCTGCACGTACCTTGGCTCGCCGAACGCTACTCCGAGTCCCTTCCGCTGACCGATGGTGAAGTCCACGATCCCGCTGTGCATGCCGACGACAGAGCCTTTCTCGTCGAGGATCGGACCCGGCCGCGCTGCGTCGGCGATCTCGCGCCGCAAGAACGCTCGGTAGTCGTCACCGACGAAACAGATGTCCTGTGAGTCGGGCTTGCGCGCCATGCGGAGCCCGAGGTTCGCGGCGATCTCTCGAACCGCGTCTTTCCGGCTGTCCCCCACAGGGAATCGCAACTTTCTGAGCTGGTCCTGTCCGAGCATCGACAACACATAGGACTGGTCCTTGTCCGGATCGATACCACGCAGCAGTCGGAACTCACCTTCTCCTTCGACGACGCGCGCGTAGTGACCGGTCACGACGAGGTCGCACTCGAGGTCGCCTGCCCACCGCAAGAGATGGTCGAACTTGATCACCCGGTTGCACTCGATGCACGGGTTGGGTGTCCGGCCATGCAGGTAGTCGGTGATGAACGGATCGACGATCCCCGTCCGAAACTCCTCGGTCGCGTCGAGGACGTAGTAGGGAATGCCGATTTTGGCAGCGACCCTTCGTGCGTCTTCAGAGTCTGACAGCGTGCAGCACCCCCTGGTCGGCAGTTCGCCACCTGGGCCCTCCCATAGTTTGAGCGTCGCCCCAATCACGTCGTGGCCTTCCTCGACCATCATCGCGGCGGCCACCGAGGAGTCGACACCACCGCTCATCGCTGCGAGCACCCTCATCTGAGTCCCTCGATCGCCTGGAGGACCATGTCGGCAGCAGTGTCTCCATCGCCGGGAGCCGTGGTCCAGCCGAAACTGAACCGCAGGCACTCCCTTGCCTGGGAGGGACTGAATCCCATTGCCGACAAGACGTGGCTGATGTCGGCCGCCCCGCTCTGACAAGAAGATCCCGCGGAGGCGGACACACCGAGCCGATCCAGACGAATCAACACCGTGTCATTGCGCACGCCAGGGACTCGAATGTGTGAGTGCTGGACCAGTCGCCCTTCGATCGGTGCGTTGATCTCGAACCCGTCCACCTCCTCGGCCAGTCGCTGCTCGAAGCGCCGGCGAGCTTCGCCCACATCGGATCGGAAACGCTCCCTGTCTGCCGTTGTCGCCTCCATGGCGGCGGCCATACCCGCGATGCCTGCCACGTTCTGCGTCCCGGAGCGCAGACCGATCTCTTGCCCACCGCCGTGTACCAGCGGTTCGAGCTTCGTACCGTGTCGCACGTACAGCAGACCGACTCCCTTGGGACCGCCGAACTTGTGAGCTGCCAGGGTCAGGAGATCGACACCGAGCACGTCGACGTCGATCGGTTCCGACACGAATGCCTGCACCGCGTCGGTGTGCACAATCACTTCGGGGAAGGCTGTCCTCACTGCTGCGACGATCTCGGCTAGCGGTTCGATGACGCCCGTTTCGTTGTTGGCGGTCATCACCGACACGACCGACGGGCCCCGTGCCGCAGCGGCAGCGATGCGATCCGGATCGACTCTCCCCATGCGATCTACCCCGACCACTTCGACGCGATGGCCGAGCCTTGCGAGAAAGGCTGCGCTCTCGAGCACGGCGTCATGCTCGACGGCCGAGGTCACGATCGAGGCGTCTCTGGCGAGCGCTGCTCCGATGACGGCGAGGTTATCGGCCTCGGTCCCACCACCGGTGAAGACGATCTCCGCCGGCTGCGCGCCGATCAGACGGGCAGCCGTCTCCCTTGCGTCTTCGAGGAGGTCCTTCGCCTCACGAGCGACTCCGTGGATGCCGGACGGGTTGCCGTAGCCGACCGACGCCATCGCCGCCAGCGCCTCAGAGCGTGGCAGGGTCGTGGCAGCATGGTCGAGATACAGCATTCCCGGATTGTCCCACGATTACAGCCCGTGAGTGAAGATGTCGGTGCCGGTCCGTTCATCGCCCGGTACCCGCGAGATCGCCGCCCACATGGCGATGATGGCGGCCTCCACCTGTTCGGGGTCGATCACCTCGGGGTCGACCCCGCGTTGCACGCTGATGCCTTCGATCAGAGCGATCATCATGGTCGCTGCAAGCCCATAGGTGAATGGGGGTCGCAGCTCGCGTCCTGCTGCCTTGAGGAAACCCTGCAGAAGCACTTCGAGCCCGTCCCGGCTCTCCTGATATCCGATGCGGAGGTGGTCGCCCACCTCTTTGCGCTTCCTTGCAAGCGCCCACAGGTACAGGTGCATCGCGAACGCCGGATCGCTGATCGTCGCCTCGATGGCACCCCTGATCGTCTGCACTGCCATCTCGGATGGCGTTATGGAGTCCATCTGGCCAACGGTTTTCGCGACGCCCTCCATTGCCATGGAACGAGAGGCAGCGAGCACATACTCGAGGAAGTCGACCATGAAGGCTTCCCGGTCCAGCCAGCGGTTGTAGAACGCCCCGGTGGTGAGGCCTGCGTGGCGCGAGACTCGGGCAGCCGTGAGTTGATCGAACACCCGGGGGGTGGTCTTGGTCGCGGACTCTTCTTCGGTGAACGCGGCCACCACAAGCTCCCAGGCCGCGGCCATGAGCCGTTCTTTGGAATCGACGTCACTTGCCATTGATTCATCCTACCCGAGAGAGATTTGTGCTGGGCTGTCGTATCCGATACTATCGCGCGCCGCGAAGAGTTGTTGGGTTGCCCGGACCAGGGACCGGGAACCGTGGCGGCCTCAAGGGCCGCCGCGGCGCGTCTGGAGCTACTCGCCGGTGAATTCCGGGTGGCGCTTGGCAAGAAACGCCTGCACACCTTCGCGGGCGTCGGCGCTTCGGAAGGCCGCGGCAAATCCTTGCCGCTCAACGCCCAGGCCATCCTCGATCGGGAGACGGAGTCCTTCGTTGAGCGCCCGCTTCGCTGCACCGTAGGCGACCGTCGGCCCGTTCGCCCATGTTTGGGCGTCCTCCAGTGCTGCTTCCAGGACATGCTCGGCGATCCGGTCGGCGATTCCGAGTTCCAATGCTTCGTCCGCGGCTACGTGGCGACCGCTGAAGATCAGCTCTCTTGCCCTCTGTAGCCCGACGAGATGTGCCAGCCGTTGAGTTCCTCCTGCACCGGGGATGATCCCCAGCTGGATCTCAGGCTGTCCGACACGGGCATCCGGCGAGAGGTAGCGAAAGTCCGCCCCCATGGAGAGCTCGAGACCGCCACCCAACGCGAAACCGCGCACGGCGGCGATCGTCGGTTTGGCAAGCTGCTCGAGGGCAAGAACCGCATCACCGAGATCGGACGCCAACCGGTCCTCCTCGCCGGCCTCGAACGCTGCCTGGAACTCTTTGATATCGGCGCCGGCAGCGAAGTGCGGCTCACCCGTGACCACCACGGCCCGGATCGACGGGTCTGCGGCCAGGCCGAACGCCTCCACGA
>CBEVHI010000215.1:0-3809 GCA_965549635.1 uncultured bacterium
CACTACGTCGGGCAGGAGAAGCTCGTGACCCACGCGTCGTGGGCTCCGATTGCTTTCGGCGGAGATTGGGGGATGGCTCCCCGACACCAGAACACACCGTCGTTCCACTACGTCCACAGTGATCAGTGGCGCTACGAACGGGGCTACTCCGACTACGACACGCTGCCGGAAAACGCCACTTTCGATGATCACACGATCGACCACCAGGTACGCGCCGTCCACAAAGGCCGCCGGAGCGACGACCGACGCCGAGATCATTGAGTTCGTCGTGAACGGTCTCAAGTCGGGCGATGTGCAGTTCGCCATCGACGATCCGGACGCACCAGAGAACTGGCCACGCACGTGGTTCATCTGGCGCGGAAACGCGATCGGGACCTCAGCAAAGGGACACGAGTACTTCTTGCGTCACTACCTGGGGACCCACTCGAACGCCGTCGCGGACGAGCGTGCGGGCGAGACGGTGAGAGAGGTCACGATGCGACCGGATGCACCGATCGGCAAGATGGATCTGATCGTCGATCTGAACTTCCGGATGGATACGAGCGCTCTCTACTCGGACATCGTGCTCCCGGCCGCAACATGGTACGAGAAGGACGATCTGAACACGACCGATATGCACAGCTACATCAACCCGATGCAGGCTGCCGTCAGACCGTCCTGGGAGTCCAAGTCCGACTGGGCGATCTACAAGGCAATCGCTCACAAGGTGTCCGAGCTGTCTGAGGCGCACATGCCCGAGCCGGTGAAGGACATCGTCATGCTGCCGCTGCAGCACGACACGGTCGACGAAATCTCCCAGACCGACACGAGGGACTGGACCAAAGGCGAAGTTGAAGGGATTCCCGGCAAGACGATGCCGAAGTTCAGGATCGTCGAGCGTGACTATCCCGGCTTGTACGAACGTATGGTGTCACTGGGGAGGGGTATCGAGAAGAACGGTGTGGGAGCACATGGCATCAAGTTTCCTGCCGACGACTTCTATCGGCAGCTGATCGATCGGCAGCCTCGAGACATCGGTGTCGAGGCACTCAACGGGAGGCCATACCCGTCACTCGAGTTCGATCGCGAGGTCTGTGAGGCGATTCTGCACCTCGACCCCGCATCCAATGGGGAACTCGCCTATCGGGCGTTCGAAGCCGAAGGAGCCAAGACAGGCCTGGACCTGGTCGACCTGGCCGAAGGCCAGCGCAGTACTCGTACGACGTTTGGAGACATTGTTGCCCAGCCGCGTCGAGTGTTGACGACCCCCACCTGGAGCGGGATCGTCAACGACGGCAGGGCTTACAGCCCGTACACCCTCAACGTCGAACGCGGGATTCCGTGGCGCACTCTGACCGGTCGTCAGCACTTCTATCTGGACCACGAGAACTACCTGGCCTGGGGCGAGTCGCTGCCGACGTTCAAACCCAGACCGGACCACACGATGCTGCTGGAGACCGAACGCACGAGAGCGGAAGCCCAGGGGAAGCTCCTCAACTACATCACTCCGCATGGCAAGTGGAGCATCCACTCGACGTACTCGGAGAACATCCGCATGAAGACGCTCTCCCGTGGTGGCTACCCGGTCTGGATTAATGCCAAGGACGCTGCCGACCTCGGGATCACCGACAACGACTGGGTCGAGTTGTTCAACGACAACGGTGTTTTCGTGCAGCGATGCGTCACGTCGTCTCGCATCCCGAGGGGGGCGGTGTTCGTCTACCACGCCACCGAGCGCACCGTCGGCATCCCGATCTCGCCGCTCCGCAAGCGAAGAGCGGGCATGAACAACTCGCTGACCAGGGCCAGGCTGAAGCCGGTGCTCATGAGTGGCGGGTACGGCCAGTTCACTTACTCCTTCAACTACTGGGGGCCGACAGGGGTGAACCGTGACACATTCGTCTACCTGCGCCGTATCGACCGGCCCGAGTACTAGGAGGGAATCACATGGACGTTCGAGCCCAAATGAGCATGTTGTTTCACCTCGACAAGTGCATCGGGTGCCACACGTGCAGTGTCGCCTGCAAGAACCTATGGACAGATCGCAAAGGCGCCGAGTACATGTGGTGGAACAACGTCGAGACCCGGCCGGGGACCGGTTACCCGACGGGGTGGGAGGACCAGAAGCACTACGACGGCGGCTGGTTCCGCGACGAGTCGGGCAGGCTGCGGCTGCGGCTGCACTCGCGGACGAAGGGTCTCGCCAACCTCTTCTTCAATCCGGCGCTCCCCGAGATCGACGAGTACTACGAGCCGTTCACGTTCCGGTATCAGGACCTGTTCGACGCTCCGGAGGGCGATGACCAGCCGACGGCGGTGCCGATCTCTGCGATCACCGGTGAGGTGATGAACATCGAGGGCGGTCCGAACTGGGATGACGACTTGTCAGGGTCCGACATCTACGCGGCGAACGATCCCAACTTCAACCAAGTGGCCGCCGAGGTGAAGGCCCAGATGGAAGAGATCGAACGGGTCGTATTCAACTACCTGCCACGCATCTGCAACCACTGTCTCAACCCGGCCTGTGTGGCCGCATGCCCGTCCGGAGCAATCTACAAACGTGGCGAGGACGGAGTCGTGCTCGTGAACGAGGACAAGTGCCGGGCGTGGCGCATGTGCGTTGCCGCCTGCCCCTACAAGAAGGTGTACTACAACTGGTCGACCGGCAAGTCGGAGAAGTGCATCTTGTGCTTCCCTCGCATGGAGACGGGCCAGGCGCCGGCGTGCGCACACTCGTGTGTCGGCAGGATCCGCTACATGGGGGTGCTGCTGTACGACGCGGATCGTGTCTCCGAGGTGGCGGGAGTCGCCGATGCGGAGCTGATCGATGCACAGCTCGACATGATCCTCGATCCGTTCGATCCCGAGGTCATCGCGGCGGCCAAGGCGTCCGGACTCGATGACGGCTGGATCGAGGCTGCCCAGGCATCACCCGCCTACAAGTTCGTCAAGGAGTGGCAGATCGCCCTGCCGCTGCATCCCGAGTTCCGGACGTTGGCGATGATGTTCTACATCCCTCCGCTGTCGCCGGTTGTATCGGTGATAGAGCAAGGCCTCGTCAAGCTGGACTTGCCACCGGAGCAGATCGACTTCGAGCGCTTCGAGAATCTCGACAAGGCCCGAATCCCCGTCCGCTACCTGGCGAACCTGTTCTCACTCGGAGACGAGGAACGGATACGCCGGATCCTGCGCAAGATGCTGGCCATCCGCATCTTCAAGCGTCGCCAAAGCGTCGATGGTGCCGTCGACGACGCGACACGGAAGATCCTCGCCGAGGTGGGTTCGAGCGTGAAGGAGGCTGAGGCGATCTACCGGCTGACCACACTCCCCACCATTGAGGACCGGTTCGTGTTTCCTCCCTATCACCGGGAGATGTCGCAGGAGGCGATCTACAACGATCCGCTTGCTCGCAAGGGAGAGACGGGTCTCGGGTACATCGAGGCTCCGGTGAGGGGAGCGTAGTGGAGACGTTCGAAGCTCTCGCCATGGGGTTCTGCTATCCCGGACCCGGAAGCCTCGAGAAGCTGCGGTCCGCAGCGGCGTCTGTCGAGGACGGGTCGGTCCGTCGTCTCCTGGACAAGTTCGTCGAGGCGGTCGACGTCGTGGGCATGGAAGGGTGGGAAGAGCTGCACACCAGGACACTCGACCTGTCACCGCTGTTCGTGCCGTACGTAGGGTATGTGATCTGGGAGGACAGCTACCAGCGAGGGGCGTTCCTCGCCGATATGCAGCGCGTCGAGCCCGAAGCCGGGATCGATCCGTTCGGCGAGCTGCCGGACCATCTCGATCCGGTTCTTCGCTACCTCGCCGTGGCCGCCGATCCGCTTCCT
>CBEVHI010000216.1:0-3742 GCA_965549635.1 uncultured bacterium
CGTGCCGGCTGCATCGACTCCCAGGTGGTTGCACTGAATCGCGTGTCCGCTGCCGCTGGTGACCCTGATCGCCCCGGTGAATCCGGGAGGACCGGTGTTCGTACCGATAGCGAGCCCTTTGATTGTGACGGGCGTCGGCGAGTTGATGGAGAACCCATCTTTGAGGCCTGTCGTCGGGTCGGTGATGATCTGGATGCGCATGAATGACGGCTCGGTCGGGGTCGCGCAGACGTTGGCCTGGGGAGCGCCGTTCTGCGGCTGGGTGGTGCCGTCGACCAGCGTCGCTTCGTCGATCGAGAGCGGCCCGCCGGTCAACGTGATCGTGCACACCCCTCCAGGGCACGACCCGGCGGGGATGTCGAAGTGGATGGCGTCGTAACCGGCGGATGAGTTCGCGGCGGCTACCGCTCCGCGTAGGCTGCAGTCGCCGGCGCCAGTCGTGCAGGCCGACAGGCCCGGATCGTCCGAGACGGTGTCGACGACATACAGGATGTTGGGTGGGCTGGCTGTCAGACCGACAGCGTTGCCAACGGACGGTGTCACCAGCGACGTGAACAGCAGCGCTCCCAGGGTGAGAGCGCCAAGTCGTGATCTCATCTTCCCTCCAGAAGCTGCTTGCACTCAGGACGCTACTCCCCCGTCATGACACCTGTGGCCGACCGACGCGACGCGCCCAGTGGTGTGCTGCCCTGGAGCGGTATCCTTCTCGCGCATGGTACGCGGAAGGATCAAGAAGGCTGCGCTGTTGACGGTGGGCGCCATCACGGTCGCCGTCGTCGCCTGGGCAGTCTGGACCGGCTACTCAACCTGGCGGGCATGGCAGTCGATCGAGCGTATTGAGTTCGACACCGGGGCTGCGCGGGAGCGTGTCAGCGGGTTCCGAGCTACCGGCACGACGGCACCTGTCGACGCAGCCACCACATCGACGACGTCCCCGTTCTCTCTGCTCCCCGAGCAATCATTGGATCTCAATGTCGACGACCTGGATCGACACCTCTCCGAGCCGCCACCCCCAACCACCACGCTCCCAACCACCACCACCCTCCCGGCCCCTCCCCCCGGCAAGAAACAGCCCTCGCTGACCGCCTACCTGGGCGTCGGGCGAGATCTCGACGGGCACGCCGACGCGATCATGCTGTTCATCAAACCGTCAAGCGGAGGACCGATCCTGCTGTCGGTGCCTCGCAGCCTCTACGTGACGAACCCTTGCACCGGCGAGCCGGTGCGTCTCGCCTTGACGTTGCGCGGCTGTCCAGGCGTCGCAGGCGGCAACGAACTCCTGGCAATCGCCATCGAGGACTTCACCGGGATCAGAGTCAGTGGCTTCGCCGTAATCAGGTACGAGGGTTTCCCCGCGATCGTTGATGCCATCGGTGGCATCACGGTGTGCGTTGATCATGCTCGAGGCAGCGGCGGGGTCATCATCATCCCGGAAGGTTGCTCGACCGTCGACGGAGCCTCGGCCATGTGGTACGTCACCAACCGGACGCAGGACGAGGTCATCGACGGTGAGTGGCACGCCGTCCAGGGGGACGGTGACGCAGCCCGAACCGGACGGCAGCGACAGGCCATCCTGTCGATCATGTCGAAAGCTTCCAGCTTCGGTTCTGCAGGTGCGATCGCCTCGGTGATGAACCAGGTGCCGGGCACGTTCGCTCTCGGCGGCGGTATGTCGATCAGCACTGCAGCGAACCTCGCGTGGAGCACCCGGGGTTCAGTGCGGCAGCTCGCCATACCCGTTCGAGCCGACTACACGCCAGAGGGGGCCTACGTCCTGTACCCGACCGAGCCGTTCGCCACGACCCTGGCCAGGGTCTACCCGTGAGTGGGGCCCGGTTTTCCGGGCCCCACTGAACCCGCGAGAACTACGGGGAGGGAACGAACAGCTTGACCTCGATGGAGTCTGCGTCTGTGGCACCCAACGAGTCGATCGCCGTCGCGGTGATCGTCGGCTGGGAGCTGTCTTGCCCAAACGGGATGCTGAGTAGCGGATTGATCGAGAGACCCGTTCCAAGCGGACCATTCACCGACGAACTCCAGATGACGGTCACCGCATCACAGTTCGGATCGGTGGCGGTCGCCGTGAACGCCACGTTCGTTCCATAGAACGAACCCTGCCATGTCGTCTTGTAGGTCGAAAGGTTCGGTGGCGACGTGATCGTCACGGTCGGTGGCTCCTCGAAGATGGGCAATGCCAACAAGGTTTCGAGATCTGCCCTGGTGGTGTCCGAGACCACACCGATTCCACCGAGAATCACCACCTGGCTCGCCCGCAAGCGCCGGATCTCGTTGTAGGTCTCTGGTGGGATCGAGTCAGTCCGCACGAGAAGGACCGGCCCGTCTTCGAGTGCTGCTGCTGGTCCCCCTGCCAACGCATCGGGGAAGTTGAGCCCGTACGCGACGTAGGCGGTGTCGGTTCCACACGGGTAGATGGCCTTGCTGATCTCGGCTGCGGTGCCATAGCGATCAGCTGCCGACCATCGTTCCACCGTCGTCACGCCGGGCAAGGCGCCGGCAGCGGCTGCCACAGCCGCCGATACTGCGACGGTTCCTCCAAGGATCACCACCTTCGACGCTCCCAGCGAGGTGATCTCTGTTGCCGTCGCGGCGGGAAGCAAGGTCGGGCGAGTCAGCAGAATCGGTGCGCCAAGCTTGGCGCCGGCGGGTACACCGGCGAGCGCGTCCGGGAAGTTCAAGCCGTTGGCCAGCAGCACCGTGCCGGCTCCGCTGGGAAACGCATCGGCGGCCACGGCCGCGGCAGTGGCAACCCGGTCGAGGCCCCACAGCCGCTCGGTCGTCGCGAAGCCTCCGAGTGCGGTCTCGACTGCGGCTGAGACGGCGCCGGTCCCACCGAGTATCACGATCTTGGTGGGTGCGAGACGGGTCAGCTCGGACGAGGTGACTGGGGGAACCAAGTTCTGCCGGACCAGCAGGATCGGCCCTCCGTCCTCGTCGGCGGCAACCCCGCCTGCCAGCGCATCCGGGAAGTTCTCACCGGTAGCGATGTAGACCGTCGAAGCACCAGCCGGATACGCATACTGGGAGACGGCCACTGCCGTCGCGTAGCGATCCGGTCCTGCGAGACGCATTGTCGGGCCCACGGCTCCTGCTGCTGGAGCCAGGAGGGCGAGGACCATTCCGACGACAGCCAGCAGAGCGACCGCTCCTCTCTTGTGTGTTGTACCCATTACTACTCCTCCGGAACGCGTCCGCGAACAAAGCGCTGTCGTTCACTCTACACACGCTCCCGCCCGGCTTGCTGGAGTCACGCGAGAATTGTGGTTTCCGGATCCTCAGCCGGCGGCGCGGCTTGGAGTAGAGCGTTCGCCGTCAGCTCTACTCCAGCCACTCCTTGACTCGCGCCGCCACGCCTTCCGGCGTGAAGCCCCACTGTTCGGCGATCACACTCGCAGGGGCGGACGCGCCGAAGTGATCGATACCCAGGCGCAGCCCGTCGGACCCGGTGATGCGTTCCCACCCGAACGTAGAAGCAGCTTCGATCGAGGCGATGGGCAGGCCTTCACCGAGTACGGAGTCCCGATAGCCAGCATCCTGATCGAAGAACGCCTCCCACGACGGCAACGACACGACGCGTGCCGAAACGCCGCTCTCTGCCAGCAGCTCGGCGGCGCCCAGGGCGACATGGACCTCCGACCCGGTGGCAACCAGCACCACGTCGTCACCGTCGCGCAGCACATACCCACCGCGGGCGACCCTGCCGCCCGGCCGGTCGAGCACCGGG
>CBEVHI010000217.1:0-3703 GCA_965549635.1 uncultured bacterium
AAGCAGAACACCTGAATCCCAGCCGACGGGACCCACCTCAGTGTCTGTCCGGAACCTCGGCCAGAGCGAAACCTGACAAGGCGCCCATAGGGGCACCTTCCGGTTCGAGTCCAAATGGGCCCACTGGCTTTCTCGAACCCGCGTGGCCCCTAGGTGGCGCGAGCGTGCCTCGACGATTCGAGCAGTCGGGGGTGACCACGGCTCCGTTCCTGTGCCGTGGTGCCAGCGTCGCTCCCACTGACTCTCGTCCAGCTTACGGAAGGCGGCTGCAACCCGGTCGATGAACCACCGCACCCCCGGCTCGGCCCCCGCCGCAGCGCTGCGGAACAGCGAGAGCCCCATCTGGGGAAGCTCGAACGGCGTCTCGCGACGCTCGAGGTGATAGGCGGCAACGGTGCTGCCCATCGTCACTGACGAGTGATCTGCGCGCCAGTCTTGCCGTTTGGGGAGCTCGGTCTCGGCGACGGTGACCGTGTCGACGCCTTCCCAACCACCGACCTATGTCTGCGGCACTATGCCAGCCAACGCCCTCGCTGGGAGCCAAGTTGGGAGCCATTCTCTGTGGATTCGTCTGGACGGCTGTGGACGCCGACATACCAGTTGCTCAGCTTGCGCGGATTCTCCGCCTTGAAGGAGACCCCGCCGATCCTGTCACCTTCGCCAGCAGAACCTCTCCGAGAACAACCGAAGGCGATTCCCGCTCCCATGTTCGGGATGCGGTCGCGATGTCATGCCGACGGCCCGGACAGGCCGGATAGCACCGATGATGCCTTCTCGAACGGCTCGAGGACGACGTCCCACCCGCTCTGGTAGTCAGCGCGGACTCCATTGCCTTGTTCGGCACCGAGCTCTTCCCAGCCCCGGTGCTCGAGCTCGAGCCGGGTGCCGCCGTCGGCTGCTGGAATGAAACGAACCTCCAGGATCGTCGCCGCGTCGGGCTCGACAGAGGGATGCCAAGCAAGCACGAACCGATGCGGTGGGTCCCATGCGATGACGTCGGCCCAGGAGTGTTCGGTGCCGTCTTCGGTCAACTCCACGACTCGCCCCCCAACATGCTGTTCAAATCGAACGCCGGTGGCGTTGTGTTCGGCGATCGAGAAGGCGACCAACGGCCACCAGGTCCCCATGCGGCTGGCGAATAGATCGAACGCTTCGACCGGATCAAGGGGGACCGTACGGGTCTTGAGTACCGGCTCGATGGGGTTGTCGGACAGTCTCATTGGTCGTGTTCCTTCTCTGCTGCTTCGGTGTAGTTGTCGAGGACGTCGTCCCACAGCACGTCGATCCACGCCCTCAGCTGCGCTATACCCTCGGGGTCGTTCCGGTAGATGCGTCGCGCTCCGTCGGGTGTGGCGGTAACGAGGCCAGCCGCGCTGAGCACTTTGAGGTGCTGGGAAACCGCCGGCTGCGAGATTGGCAGATGGTCGGTCAACTCGCGCACTGACGATGGTGCCTCTCGGATCAGTTCGTAGATAGATCGTCTGGTCGGATCGGCCAGAGCGACGAGTTGAGAGCCGACGTCCATGACCGGCGATCATAGTGTGTCGCTTATGATAAGTCAACACCGATGATTGGGCTTCGAGGGGCGCGGTCACCGTGCGCTGCGTCACTGTCGGCAAGGAGCGAGCGCAACCACGTCGATTCCCCCCTACCGTCGGGACCATGCGGCGTCGCCGTAGGGCCGTGATGAGCGGTGATGGGGGGTCTCGGCCGCTCCCATGATCCACTTTGAGGCTGTCCAAGTCGCCGATGTCCCGGCGGATCAGAGAGAACTCAACGTGCGGCCCATTGGGAGATTCCGGGACGCTGAGGTCGCCAGTTCTGGATCCCATGGACGGTTTGCACCGTCGGGGTCGACGTAGCAGAGGGCTCTATGAGCGCCGGACAGCAATGAAGATGTACTCGCCACTCGATTCCCGTCGGTGGGCTGCCGTCGAAGCCGCCGTGAAGCGTCTCGAGCTCCAGACCTGCGACGTCGATCAGTCCGAGCCACTCGTTCTTGGGTGACCCGCCACAGTGAACTCGTACAACTGGCATCGAGGCTTAGGTCGACACGATTGTCGGTGACGGCGCAACGAACCGCGTGCGGGACCGGCTCATCGCCTTCGAGATCCCGCATGCCCCTCTGACGCAGATCGAGAGTCAACCCTGCCTCCTGGGCCGCCCCCGCGCCTGAGCGAGCATTGCTGGTGAAGAATCGATCCCGATCACGGCACGGCCTTTGGCGCCAGCGACCGGGATCGCAACCCTGCCGTTGCCGACGGCGCCTGGACCTTACGAGTATCGGGACCGCGGCCGCTGGCACCGTACGGGTCAGTAGTTACGTAGGCGTCGGATAATCGAGGGAACGGCCCGCCAGACGTAGTTGGCGAGCTTCTTGTTGACCGAATAGCCCGTGGGCATAAGCGAGAGATGTTGTAGCCCGGCGTCGCCGAGGTGACGGATCGAGCCGACGACGTCATCGACCGTCCCCCACAAGAATCCCTGCTGCAATACCTCGTCGGGGACGTCTCGTATCGCATCCTCGAGTTGGTCCCGATCCAGTTCCTCAGGGATGAGATCGACGAACCCGCGATATGACGACCCGAGAGGGTGTTCGTGGCCAGCTGCCCGCCAGGTTTCAGCCGGCTGGGTAGTCACTGCGTAGAAGCGAACGAATCTGGAGCGTAGTGCGTCGGCTGCCTCCTCCCTGCTCGGGGCAACAACCACGCCGACTTGGAGTGACGCGGTAATCGATGTTGGACTCCGGCCTGCCTGCCGTGCTGCTGTGGTCAGCTCTCGGAGAGCGGCCTCGTAGCGCTCAGGCGACGGCCCAAAGGAGGGAAGCCACCCGTCGGCGTACCGACCAGCGATCTGCAGCATGCGGGGACCCTGCGCCGCCACCCAGATTTCCGGTGTGCGACCGGGTACTGCTAGGTCGAAAGGTGCTCGGGTAAGCGTGAAAAACCGGCCGGAGAAATCAATGGATCCTGGCCCGTCGAGGCAGAGCCGAATGATCTGGACCGCTTCCTCGAAACGGCTCACTGGACGATCGAACGAGATCCCGTACGGTTCGGTGTTCATCCGTTCACCCGCTCCAACCCCCAGGATCGGAGGTCTCTTGGTCATCGTGGCGAGGGTGAGCGCGGATTGGGCGATCGCCACCGGATGGCGTCTCAGCGGCTCGGTGACGCCGGTGCCCAGACGCACACGGCCAGCTGAGCGCGCCAAAGAGGCGAGGAGAGTCGCCGCATCGGTCTGCGCATGCGGGCTTTCCTGTTCCTCGGCCAGCCAACTGAAGCCCGGACTTCGCCAAACGGATCGTGGCGTGAAGTCTTGGAAGTGATCCCAGAACAACAGGCTGTCCATCCCGATAATCCGGCCGAAACGGACAAGCCGAAGATACAACGCGGGATCCGGACCGGCCGGAGAAGCAATACCAACTCTGATGCTCGGCATGGGCTCAGCCCGAGTAGGCGACTAGCCAACCGTAGCGCATCAGTTCGGCAGTAGCTCGTTCGACCCAGCAGCGACGACGTTCGTCCCGCTAGCGAACACACACCGAACCCGAAACCAGCCAGCCCAACCGCCCAGATCACCAAACCAGGAGCGATAATGCACCTTTCGTCAACCAGCGCCGAGCGGCACTCGGCGCTTGTTGTGGGATCCCCACCCGACTGCCGGATAGGTTCGACCCGGGGTTTCCTGCAATCCCCGATCCAGG
>CBEVHI010000218.1:0-3689 GCA_965549635.1 uncultured bacterium
TGCCATTGGGGGACTGTCTCGTCGCGATGCTCGAACACCCCTCGCTCGGTGATCCGTCCTGGATCTACGAGCAGTTCGACCACATGCTGTTTCTCAACACCGTCGCCGGTCCCGGGGGTGACGGGGCGCTCATTCGCTTGCGAGGAACCTCCAAGGGACTGGCTGTTGCCACCGACGGCAACGGACAGCTGTGCCATCTCGACCCTCGCGCCGGTGCGGGCCTGCTCGTCTGGGAAGCCGCCCTCAACGTGGCGGTGCTCGGAGCTCGACCCATGGCGATCGTCGACAACCTGAACTTCGGGAACCCGGAGAATCCCGCGGTGATGTGGCAGTTCACCGAGACGCTCGCTGGTCTTGCCGAGGCGTGCGAGGCCCTCGAGGTGCCGATCGTCGGCGGCAACGTGTCCTTCTACAACGAGACCGACGGCGTCGACATCTATCCGACCCCGATCGTGGGCATGCTTGGCCTGGCCGACCCGATCCCCCGGCTTGCGTCCGGGATCGAGCCGGGCATGGCGGTGCTGGTCTGCGGTCCCGCCCAGAGTGACACGTTGGCGGGGACCGCATTCCAGAAGGTGGTGCTCGGCAGCCACGGTGGGCGCCCCAACGCACCTGATCCGGCGTCCGGGCTGGCATCGGTCGAGACGGCCATCCGACTCGCGCACACCCTCGAGGGTGTACACCTTCACGACATCTCCAGGGGAGGAACCCTCGTGGCGATTGTCGAGCTGCTGATGGGCTCTTCGGTGGGCGCCAGTATGCGCACGATGTCGCATTCGGAGGCATTCGGTGAGGATCCGCACCGATTCGTCTGCATCGTGCCCGAGGGGCAGGTCGCCGAGGCGACCGCTGTGGCCGCACGCTTCGGTTGTGAGCTCGAGACGGTTGGTGTGACCACTCCGGGGGATCGGTTGGAGTTCGACGACGGGTCCACGATCGACCTGGGAAGGGCCGAGGAGGCTTGGAAGAGCGCCATCGCCGGCAGGATGTCCGGGGTTGCGCATGGATAGGGCGGTCGAGACCCCGGGTGAAGCGTGTGGTGTCTTCGGCGCTGTCGTGCCCGGATCCCACGTTGCCAACCTCATCTACTTCGGGCTCTTCGCCCTGCAGCATCGCGGACAGGAGAGTGCAGGCATCGCCGTCGGCGACGGGGAGCGTCTCACCGCCTACAAGAACATGGGGCTCATCTCGACCGTGTTCGACGAAGGCAAGCTCGCCGGCCTGCAGGGCCCGCTCGGCATCGGGCACACCCGCTACTCGACGACCGGTTCGAGCAACTGGGAGAACGCTCAGCCGTCGTACCGCTCTCTCGGCGAGCGGAGCATCGCACTCGGGCACAACGGCAACCTCACCAACACGGTCGAGCTCGGTGCCGGCCTCGGATCTGCGCCCGGATCCACGGACTCGGAACTGATGACGGAGGCCGTCGCCCAGCACATCCTGCGCGATACGGACATGCCGCTTGCCGACGCCGTCGCCGCGGCGATGCTCGAATTCGAAGGCGCCTATTCGCTCGTCGGTATGGACGAGTCCACGGTCGTGGCTGCTCGTGATCCCCACGGCTTCCGTCCCCTCTCCATCGGCAGGCTGCCCGCAGGAGGCCACGTCGTGGCGTCTGAGACAGCGGCGCTGGACATCGTCGGTGCCGAGTTCGTCCGAGACGTCGAGCCGGGAGAGGTCATCGTGTTGCGGGAAGATGGGGTCGACTCTCTGCACCCGCTGCCTGCGGTGCCAACGCGGCTGTGCATCTTCGAGTACGTGTACTTCGCAAGGCCCGACAGTGTCGTCGCCGGTCAGAACGTTCACAGTGGCAGAGTGGCGATGGGGGCCAGGCTCGCCGAGGAGAGCCCCGCCGACGCCGATGTCGTTGTTCCGATTCCTGAGTCCGGAATCCCGGCTGCACAGGGGTACGCCGCGGCTTCCGGGATCCCCTTCAGGGACGGTCTGGTCAAGAACCGCTATGTCGGGCGAACCTTCATCGAACCGGAACAGCTTCTGCGCGATCGGGGCGTACGCATGAAACTCAATCCGATTCGCGAGACGCTCCAGGGCAGGAGGGTGATCCTCGTGGACGACTCGATCGTGCGAGGGTCCACCACCCGCAAGCTCATCGAGTTGGTGCGCTCTGCGGGGGCCACCGAGGTACATCTGCGTGTCTCCTCTCCGCCCTACCGATGGCCGTGCTTCTACGGCATGGACACGTCCGACCGTTCGAGTCTGCTGGCAGCCCACCGCACCGAGGATGAGATCGCCGCGTTCCTCGAGGTCGACTCTCTGGGCTATCTGACGCTCGAAGGTCTGATGGATTCGTTACCCGACGCCGAGCAGTCGTTCTGCACAGCGTGCCTTTCCGGTGACTACCCGACCGGCGGCGGGAACCTCAAGTTCGTTCGGGAGGAGACGTGAGGAGGTACACCGACGCCGGAGTGGATGTCGCCGCGAGCGATCGTTTCACCGCGCTGATCGCGGATCGGGTCCGTTCCACGTGGGGGATGGGGGTGGTCGGTGGTTTCGGTGGTTTCGCCGCCGGGGTGACGATCCCCCCGGGCTACGACGAACCGGTGATCATGATGACGACCGATGGCGTCGGAACGAAGCTCGACATTGCCGGAACGCTCGGCAAGCTCGACGGCGTCGGACAGGATCTCGTCGCCATGTGTGTCGACGATCTTGCCGCCCTCGGTGCCGACCCGCTCGGGTTCACCGACTACCTGGCGGTCGGTCGGCTCAATCCTTCCCGCGACCAGGCCATCGTCACGTCGATCGCAACGGCGTGTAGTGCCGCCGGATGCGCACTGCTGGGAGGGGAGACGGCGGTCCACCCCGGCGTCATGAAGCCCGACCAGTTCGACCTTGCCGGCGCCGCCATCGGAGTGGTCGAACGCACGGCCGTCCCGACGCCCACCTCGGTCGCAGCGGGTGACGTCATCATCGGTGTTGCGAGTCCCAACGTCCGATCCAACGGCTTCTCGCTCATCCGTGCGATCTTCGAGGACTACTCGCAGCCGGCTCCGGGGCAGGACCGGAGCCTGGGCGACGTGCTCCTTGAACCCTCGGTGCTCTATGCCCCGGCGATCGTCGAGATCACCAGGCAGATCGGTGTCCACGGTCTCGCCCATATCACCGGAGGCGGCCTCCCCGGCAACGTGCCCCGCGCCCTCTCCACCAGACTCGCCGCGATGATCGACACCGGAGCGTGGGATCCTCCGCTGATCTTCGAGACCATCGCCACGGTCGGGGATGTCGGGCGCTCCGAGATGTTCAGCACCTTCAACATGGGGATCGGCTTCGTGCTCATCACGGATCCGGCCGACGCCCAGCAGGTGATCGAACTTCTCGCCGAGTACGAGCACGCGGCATGGTCGATCGGTGAGGTGGTCCCCGGCGACGGGGTGATCCTGGGCTAGCGCCAAGCTCGGCTACGCCGGGCGCGCCCTCCTGACGGAGGCTCGTCTCGACGTCGAGGGCCCCCTCCGTCCTCGGCTCCGCCGAGTCCACCTCCCCCAACGCTCGGCCCTGCGGCCTCGCTGGGGGAGGAGACGGTCGATCCGGCGGTCAGCAGGCGAGTGAGCATTGACCAGTGACCGGAGCTTGGACACCACTGAGCCCCGGGCAAGCCTCTCGCTGGAAACTGGAAACTGGAAACTGGAAACTGGGAACTGGTTTCAGGCGCCTGGGATCGGCACGGC
>CBEVHI010000219.1:0-3680 GCA_965549635.1 uncultured bacterium
AGGGAGTCATCGATCCACGTCTCCAATCACCGGGTCGAGCGATGAGATCGTCGCGACGGTGTCGGCGATGAGTGAGTCGGACATGGCGATCGGCAGCGTCTGGAGGTTGCAGAACGACGGAGTGCGCATGTGCATCCGCAGCGGTTTGAATCCGCCGTCCGAAACGAGGTAGGCACCCAGCTCGCCTCTCGGCGACTCGATGGCCACATACGCCTCACCCTCGGGCACCTTGAACCCCGAGGTGAAGATCTTGAAGTGGTGAATGAGTGCCTCCATCGACTGGTCGATGCGTGCCCTCGGCGGCGGAGTCACCTTGCGGTCCTCGGTGCGATAGTCGCCCTTTGGCATCGACTCTGCTACCTGGCGCACAATGTGGAGGGACTGGGTGATCTCCTGAACCCGTACGCGGTAGCGGTCGTAGACGTCGCCGTTCTCACCAACCGGGACCTCGAACTCGTACTGGTCGATGCCGCTGTACGGCTGGGCCTTGCGCAGGTCCCAGGCGATTCCGGTTGCACGCAGGTTGGGGCCGGTCGTTCCGTAGGCGATCGCTTCTTCAGCGGTGATGACACCGACACCAATCGTGCGTTCTTCCCAAATCGGATTGTGCTTGAGGAGGTCTTCGTAGTCGGCGACACCGGCCAGCGCCTTCTCGATGATGTCCTCGATGTCCGCCTCCCAGCCGTCGGGAAGGTCGGCGGCGACGCCGCCCGGGCGGATGTAGTTGTGGTTCATCCGCAGTCCGGTGGTCTTCTCGAAGAAGGCGAGAATCGGTTCGCGATCCCGGAAGCCGTACAACATCATCGAGAGCGCTCCAATGTCCATCCCCGCGGTGGCCAGGAACACCTGGTGGCTGGCGATCCTGTTGAGCTCGGTCATCAGCACGCGAATCGCCTGGGCACGGGGAGGAATCTCCACACCGAGCAACTGCTCGACCGCAAGCGAGAAGGCAAGCTCGTTGTGCAAAGGGGACAGGTAGTCCATCCTCGTGACGTTGGTCGGGCCCTGCAGGAAGCTCAGCTGCTCCCCTGTCTTCTCCATCCCCGTGTGCAGGTAGCCGATGATCGGCTTGCTCCGACGGATGATCTCGCCTTCGAGTTCGATCTGGAGACGAAGGACGCCGTGGGTGGAGGGATGCTGGGGTCCCATGTTGACGATCATCAGCTCGTCTTCGGGGATCTCCTCCTCGACGACGAAATCGTCGTCGATCCTGATGCCTTCCTGTTCGAGAAGGCGACTCTCGGACTCCTCCACGAACATCTTCTGAGCACCCTCATCCGTGGAGTCCTTCACCCACTGGGGTTCTTCGGTCCCGGAGATCCAGATCTCACGCAGCTCGCGGCTCATGACACCTCCGGAGATGACTTGAACTGGACAGGAACGGAGCCGACACCGTAGTCCTTGCGGAGCGGATGGCCCTCCCAGTCATCGGGAAGCAGGATGCGCGTCAGGTCAGGGTGCCCCTCGAAGATCAGCCCGAACATGTCGTACGCCTCACGCTCATAGAAGTTGGCTCCCGGGTAGACCGGAACGAGCGAGTCGACGGTTGGATCCTCTTCCGGGACCATGGCGCGGAGTCGGACACGAACGTTGTGTTCGAGCGACAGGAGACCGGCCACGACTTCGAAACGGACCGGGCGCTTCCCGAGATAGTCGACGACCGTTTCGTCGACGAGCATCTCGAAGCCGGCATCGCGAGCTGCCTGGGCTACCTCGCGCCACTGTTGCTTCGGCACGATCAGCACGTCCTGCCCGCTCGAAAGCTGCCAGCTGACATCTTCGAACTGGCCGGCGATGGCCTCGATGGTGGGGCTGGGTCCTTCCACGGGGGTGTCCTCTGGGATCGGCGCGTCGGACATCAGCGAGCGAGCTCCCCGGAGACGATCTTGTCCTGCAACGTGAGGATGCCGTGCATCAGCGACTGGGGACCCGGGGGGCAGCCGGGCACGTACACGTCGACGGGCACGACCTGATCGACTCCCTGCACGAGCGCGTAGTTGTTGAACATGCCGCCGGACGATGCACACGCCCCCATCGAGATCACCCACTTGGGCTCGGGCATCTGGTCATACACCTGCCGGAGGACGGGGGCCATCTTCTGCGACACGCGCCCGGCGACGATCATCAGGTCGGCCTGACGGGGCGAAGCCCTGAACACCTCCATCCCGAACCTGGCCAGGTCGTAGTGGGCAGCACCGGTGGCCATCATCTCGATCGCGCAGCAGGCCAGCCCGAAGGTTGCCGGCCACATCGACCGCGTTTGCGCCCAATGGGCCAGCTTGTCGACTGTCGTTGTGAGGATTCCCGGCGCACCATCGGCTCGAGCCATTTACGCCGCCTCCTGCCCACGCACATAGCGGGAACGGCGTTTCACGTTCCAGTCGAGTGCACCCCGCTTCCAGACGTAACCGAGCGTCTCGATGACGAGCAGCGTGAAAATGCCGACGGCTGCGATCCCGTACCAGCCCAGCTCCTGGAACTGGACGGCCCATGCGAAGAGGAAGATTATCTCGATGTCGAAGATGACGAACAGCATGGCTACGAGGTAGAACTTGACCGGGAAACGCTGGGCCGGCTCGTTCTCGGGAACGATGCCGCACTCGTACGGGGCGAGTTTCTCAGGCGACGGCTTCTTGGGGGCGATGAGCCATGAGAGTCCGATACTGCCGAGACCGAAGGCAACCACCAGCACGAACATGATGGCGACCGGCAGGTAGTCGGCGAGATTCACGGACAATCCCTTCCTTCGTTCCGGGCAAGATTAGAAGTGGGACCCAACCGGAACAAAACGTAGCGGCGTCGCGAGTGCGTCATCGGCGGTGGCACTACTCGACGGTCCCCTGAAGGGCTGCCGCGACGGCCGCACGCGCGTGGAGAACTGTCGTGTCGAACACCGGCACGGCACAGCTCCCCTCGTCCAACAGCATCCCAATTTCGGTGCAGCCGAAGATCACGCCCTGGGCGCCTTTTCCAACGAGTTGGTCGATCGCCTCCAGGTATCGGGTCCTCGAGTCGTCCCTCGTGATGCCAAGGCAGAGCTCGTCGAAGATGACGTCGTTGATCATGGCCCGGTCGTTCGCCCCGGGGATGATCACTTCGAGGGAGTACCGGTCCTGGAGCCTTCCCCGATAGAAGTCCTCCTCCATGGTGTAGCTCGTGCCCAGGAGTCCGACGGAGCGCAGCCCCATCTCGGAGATGGCGTCTCCGGTCGCGTCGGCGATGTGGAGCAGAGGGATCGAGATCGCTTCGACGATGGCGGGAGCAACCTTGTGCATCGTGTTGGTGGCCAGAATGAGCAACTCGGCACCACCCGCTTCCACACGCCGCGCCGCATCGGCGAGCGCTGCTCCCGCTGCATCCCACTCTCCTTGGGCCTGCATCCGCTCGATCGGCGCAAAGTCGACGGAGACGAGCACGATCTCCGCCGAGTGGAGGCCACCCAAGGTGCGGGCCACCTCTTCGTTGATCAGGCGGTAGTAGTCCCGGGTGGACTCCCAACTCATCCCCCCGATGATGCCGATGGTCTTGATGCCTGCTCCTTCTTCGCCGGCAGCCAGTTCTCTGGCTGGTGGCTGTCAGCTGATGGTTGTCAGCTGTTCGCTGCGAGCTGATGACTGGCGACTCGCTCGCGTACGCTAGACGCATGGCAAGCTACACCCCTTCCACAGCCCTCCTGGTGA
>CBEVHI010000220.1:0-3607 GCA_965549635.1 uncultured bacterium
GAGGAAGGCACCTGGGAACGAGACTCCATCGAGGAGGTCTTTCACCTGAAACGTCCCGATGGGTCGACCTTGACGGTGCCGCCAGGCCGACCATGGATCTCGATCTTCCCCGACACGCTCGACATCACGTGGTGATCGAAACTGCCGCCGCCATCCGGTCCGGACAGACAAGTGCGGAACAGGCGGTCGCAGAGGCCATCGAACGCAGCGAAGCCTCCCAGGACACACTCAACGCCTACACCCGTCTCGACGCCGAGCGAGCGCTCGCCCAGGCGAAACAGATCGATGTTCGGATCGCAAAGGGACAGGATCCCGGTCCACTCTCCGGAGTGCCGATCGCGCTCAAAGACCTCATCGACCAGGCCGGCATCCCCACGACCTGCGGTTCCGGGTTCTACGCGAACACACCAGATGTCTCCGCAGCGGTCGTCGAGCGCCTCGAGACCGCCGGTGCGGTGATCATCGGAAGGACAGGGCTGCACGAGTTCGCCTACGGATTCTCGAGCGAGAACCACTGGTTCGGCCCGGTCCGCAACCCGTGGGATCCCACCACCTCGCCGGGCGGCTCCTCAGGCGGGTCGGCTGTCGCCGTCGCCGCAGGCTTGGCCGCCGGGGCAATCGGAACCGATACGGGCGGCTCGGTGCGGGTCCCGGCAGCCATGTGTGGCATTGTCGGTCTCAAGGTCACCCACGGCAGGGTCCCGCTGACCGGGGTCTTCCCGCTGGCACCTTCGTTGGACACGGTCGGGCCACTGGGAGCCGCCGTCGACGACGTCGCCGCGCTCTACGCGGCGATGGCCGGCTACGACCCCACCGATCCGTGGTCGGCCCCCCGGTCGGTTGACACCGCGGAGCGACCCCCGGCCGATCTGTCCGGACTTCGCATCGGACTCCCCCGCCAGTGGCTCGCCGAGGCTCCGACCGCGGCCAACGTCGCAGCCGCGTTTGCGACGGCGGTGGAGGCGCTGACGGCTGCCGGGGCAACGATCGTCGAGCTGGATGCCCCCGGCCTGGTTCCAAGCCATCACATCGGCGCGATCGTCGGCGCCGAGGCCGCGCGGGTGCACCGTCCCTGGTTCGGGACCGAACCGTACGGACGGGAGGTCGCCGATCGCCTCCGGGGCGCCTTCGACGTCACCCTCGACGCCTACCTCGACGGTCTCGCGTGGCGGGCGGGACTGCGCAACGCCACGGCGGCCACCTTCAGCGACGTGGACCTTCTCGCCACACCGACGGTTGCGGCGACCCGCAAGGAGATCGGCAACCCTCTCATCGACGGTGCCCCCTACCGCACGGTCCTGTCGTGGTTCTCCTCGTTGGTCAACCAGATGGGCGTGCCCGCCCTCAGCGTCCCGTTGGCCACGCCCGGAACTCCCCCGGCATCGCTGCAGTTGATCGCCCCATGGTGGAGCGAACACCGACTCCTCGAGGTCGGGAAAGCGCTCGAAGCGCTGGGTATCTGCGGCGTCTCTGCACCTCCGCCGCGCTGAATCCGCAGGCTGCTTGGAGTACCCGGAGGGATCGGTAGACTCGCGCCGGAGCACAGCGCTCCACACACGTGAAAGGACCAACGTGTCGACCGACACAACCACTCTCGAACCTCACGAGGTCGAAGAGCTCGACAAGGTCATTGTCCGGTTTGCGGGCGACTCCGGCGACGGCATGCAGCTGGCCGGAACCCGCTTCACCAGCGACTCTGCCTTGTTCGGCAACGACCTGGCGACGTTCCCCAACTTCCCTGCCGAGATCCGGGCGCCTGCCGGTACCGTCGCCGGCGTCTCCTCGTTCCAGGTGCAGATTGCCGACTTCGACATTCTCACCCCTGGCGACGAGGCCGACGTCCTGGTGGCGATGAACCCTGCCGCCCTCAAGGCACACATCAAGGACGTGAAGCCGGCTGGCATGATCGTCGCCAACGCGGATGCGTTCGAACCCCGCAACCTGAAGAAGGCAGGGTACGAAACGAACCCGCTCGAGGACGGCTCACTCGACGGCTACCGGGTGTTCGCCGTCCCCATGGAGCGGCTCACCAAGGATGCCGTCGAGGGGACAGGTGTGAGCGGTAGGGATGTGCTGCGCTCCAAGAACCTGTTCGCACTCGGGCTGCTCGGATGGATCTTCACCCGTTCCGTCGAGCCGACGATCGACTGGCTCAACAAGAAGTTCGCATCCCGCCCGGAGGTGGCGGCAGCCAACATCGCTTCGCTCAAAGGCGGGTACAACTACGGGGAGAACACGGCTGCGTTCAAGCACACCTTCCACGTGAAGAAGGCCGCACTCGAACCGGGCGAGTACACCAACGTCGTCGGCAACACGGCCCTCTCGTGGGGTCTGATCGCCGCCGCGAAGGCCGCAGGGTTGCGCCTGTTCTACGGCAGCTACCCGATCACTCCGGCGTCGGACATCCTGCAGGAACTGGCCAAGCGTCGCAACTTCGACGTGATGACCTTCCAGGCCGAGGATGAGATCGCCGGTGTCGGATCTGCCGTCGGTGCTGCGTTCGCGGGCAACCTGGCGGTGACCGGTACGAGCGGCCCTGGGCTGGCACTGAAGAGCGAGTCGATCTCGCTTGCGGTCAGCACGGAGCTGCCGCTGGTCATCGTCGATGTCCAGCGGGCGGGCCCTTCGACGGGCCTTCCGACGAAGGTGGAGCAAACCGACCTGCTGTTCGCCATGTACGGACGACACGGGGAGGCGCCTCTGCCGATCGTCGCCGCCAAGTCGCCTTCGGATGCGTTCGACACCGCCATCGAAGCGTGCCGGATCGCTCTCAAATACATGACGCCGGTGATCCTGCTGTCGGACAACTACATCGCCAACGGTTCCGAACCGTGGCTGCTGCCCGACCTCGAGTCGATCCCCGACATCGGCGTTCCGTTCGCGGTCGAACCGAACGCCGACGGCCACTTCCTCCCGTACCTGCGAGACGAGGAGACCCTGGCGCGGCCATGGGCACGGCCGGGTACACCGGGATTGGAGCATCGTATCGGCGGCCTGGAGAAGGCCGAGGTCGTCGGCAACGTGTCCTACGATCCTGCCAACCATCAGCTGATGACCGACATCAGGGCCTGGAAGATCCGGGCGATCGCCGGGGACATCGCCCCCGTCGACGTGCAGGGCGACGAAGACGCCGACCTGCTCGTGCTCGGATGGGGTTCGACCTACGGACCGATCATGGGTGCCGTCAAACGGGTTCGCAAGGACGGCCTCAAGGTGGCGACGTTGCACCTTCGGCACCTGAACCCGTTCCCCGCCAACTTCGGAGATGTGCTCCTGAAGTACAAGACGATCCTCGTACCGGAGGTGAACTCGGGTCAGCTCCGCCACATGTTGCGGGCCGAATACCTGGTTCCTGCGGTCGGGCTCAACCAAGTCACCGGCTACCCGTTCAAGGTGTCGGTCGTTGAAAACAAGATCCGGGAGCTCCTCGCATGACTGAGACAGCCACATACACACGCAAGGACTTCCAGTCCGATCAAGAGGTCAAGTGGTGCCCGGGTTGTGGAGACTTCACGATCCTCGCGTCGGTGCAGTCGCTCTTCGCCGAGCTGGGTGTTCCGAAGGAGAACTTCGTCGTCGTGTCCGGTATCGGGTGTTCGTCCCGCTT
>CBEVHI010000221.1:0-3591 GCA_965549635.1 uncultured bacterium
GCCAGGACGTCCATCGCCGAGCACACTCCCCTCGCCGCTTCTGACAGCACAGCCGAGACGATGGGGCCCGGTCGCCTCGCACTGCCCTCCACCCGTACACTTGCCCCATGGATCTGGCCTCCTACCGGAACCGCTTTCCCGTCCTGGAGAGATCCGCGTACCTGGTCAGTCACTCACTCGGCGCCATGCCCCTGGATGCCAAGCGTGAGCTGGACCGCTACACGGATGAGTGGGCACAGCGAGGGATCGGCGCCTGGAGTGAAGGTTGGTGGGACACCCCGCTGACCGTCGGCGATGAACTGGCGCCAATCATCGGTGCTGAACCGGGCACGATCGCGATGGTTCCCAACGTCACCGTCGCAGAGTCGATCGTCGCATCGTGCTTCACCCTGCAAGGCACCTCCAACCGGGTCACCTGCACCGAGCTGAACTTTCCGTCGGTTCGACGCATTTGGGAACGGGTCCCTGGGGCGAAGGTGACGACCGTTCGAAGCTGGGACGGCGCCACGATCCCCACGGAGACGTTCCTCGCAGCAATCGACGAGCGGACGGCGGTCGTCGCCATCGGTCACGTCCTGTACCCGAGTTCCTACGTGCAGGATGTCAGGGCCATCATCGACCATGCCCACGAGATGGGCGCGATGGTCGTGCTCGACATCTACCAGTCCGCGGGTGTGATGCCAATCGACCTCTCCCTTCTGCCGGTCGACTTCGCGGTCGGTGGCTCGGCGAAGTGGCTGTGTGGCGGACTCGGTGCCGGCTGGATCTACGTTCGCGGAGAGCTGCAGCAGAGTTTGGAGCCACGAGCGGTGGCGTGGCCGGCCGACCGGTCGCCCTTCGATGTCCACACTGCAGCGGAGGCGGCCCAGGAAGGAATGTGGAGGTTCGTCTCCGGCACACCCAACGTGCCTGCGCTCTATGCAGCCCGCGCCGCATATCGGATCATCAAGGACGTCGGTCCGGCCCGGATTCGCGAGCACTCTTTGCGATCCACCGCTCGGTTGATCGAGATCGGGAACAAGCGGGGCATCGCGACGCTGGCGAGCGATGATCCCGACCGACGCGGCGGAACCGTCACGTTTCGCGTCGATGATCCTCGCCGGGTCGCGGCCCGGCTCGCCGAAGCAGGGGTGATCGTCGAGGCCATCCCCGATATCGGCATCGGCGTCGGCCCGCACTTCTACAACAATGATGACGACCTCGATCGGTTCGAGCAGGCGCTCAAACGTGCCTGATCCTGACCGGACGTAGACTCCGCCCGTAGGAGGCCTCATGACTGACCAAGCATTCTTCCTCGGCGGTGTCATTGACGACGGCACAGCCGATGCCAAACAGCCCGTCCTGTTCGAACGTGGGAACCTCACCACACATGGGGTGATCGTCGGCATGACCGGTTCCGGAAAGACCGGCCTCGGCATCATTGCTCTCGAAGAGGCGCTGCTCTCGGGAATCCCGGTGTTGGCCATCGACCCAAAAGGCGACATCGGCAATCTGCTGCTGACGTTCCCGCAGCTACGGGCACAAGACTTCCGCCCGTGGATCGATGAGGGAGAGGCGACCCGCAAAGGCGAGGATCCCGACGCCTTCGCCGGTGAGGTCGCCGACCGGTGGAAGCAGGGCCTGGCGGGTTGGGGCATCACCGGCGATCGCATCGCCCAGCTTCGTAACAAGGCCGGCTTCACGATCTACACACCAGGATCGACTGCGGGCGTCCCACTGAACATCATCGGTTCCCTCGCCGCCCCCGACATCGACTGGTCCACCGACGCTGAGGTCGCACGCGACGAGATCGAAGGATTCGTATCGTCGTTGCTGGTCCTCGCCGACATCGAGGCAGACCCCATCTCCTCGAGAGAGCACATCCTCCTCTCGAACCTCATCGAGCACTCGTGGCAGGCAGGTCGCAGTCTGGACCTCGAGTCGCTCATCGGGCAGGTCCAGACCCCGCCGCTCCGCAAGCTCGGCGTCTTCGATCTCGACACCTTCTTTCCGGCAAGGGACCGCACGAAGCTGGCGATGCGTTTGAACGGACTCGTGGCGTCGCCATCGTTCGCGTCCTGGATCCAGGGAGCGCCGCTGGACCCCGAAACACTCCTCTCCACGCCGGACGGCCAACCCCGGGCAGCGGTCATCTACCTGCAGCATCTCAGCGATCAGGAGCGCCAGTTCATCGTCACACTTCTGCTCTCCAAGATGGTGACGTGGATCCGTCGACAGCCGGGAACGTCGGACCTGCGGGCGCTGATCTACATGGATGAGGTCTTCGGATTCGCTCCACCGACGGCAGAACCTCCGTCCAAGAAGCCGATCCTGACCATCTTGAAGCAGGCGCGGGCCCACGGTGTCGGCATGGTGCTGTCGACACAGAACCCCGTCGACCTGGACTACAAAGCCATGTCGAATGCGGGGACCTGGATGGTCGGGCGTCTCCAAACGGAGCGGGACAAGGCACGCATCCTGGAGGGGCTGGAGTCGTCGTCCGGCGCAGTCGACGTCGACCACTTCGACAACTTGATCGGCGGCCTCGGAAAGCGGCAGTTCGTGCTCCACAGCACCAAGCAGCAGCAGCCAACCGTTTTCGGAACGCGTTGGGCCATGTCGTATCTGCGGGGACCTCTGACCAGGGAGAACGTGATCACGCTCACAGAAGACGCTCCGGAACGGAAGTTGGCCGACACATCTACGCCGGCTCCGGAGCCGCTCGAGAGCGATGAGACGACCCTGACCCCCGACGTGGCTGCGACGGTTCCCACCTACTACCTCGACCCGGCTGCCCCATGGGCTTCCGAAGTGGGAGCGGTCCCCGGTGGGAGAAGGTTCGAGGCGGCAATCGTTGCGAGAGTCAACCTGCTCTATGACGACGTCCACGCCGGAGTCAACCATCGGGAGGTCTGGGAGACGGTGATCCACCCTGTCGGCGCTTCCCCCAACCTGGACGAGGCACGCACCGTCGACTTCGATGACCGGGACTTTCGTGACGAGGCACCGCAAGGCGCGACGTACACCCTCCCCGACGCGCCGATCGACTCTGCGGCCTTCTTCAAGAAGCTCGGAGCGGATCTCAAGACCTGGCTCGTCGCCAACCAGAGAGTGGAGGTCTTCAAGAACCCGGCACTGAAGCTCTACTCGCGGGTCGGAGAAAGCCGGGACGACTTCGAACGGCGCTGTGCCGACGCAGCCGAGGACGCCGCGGACGAAGCCATCGCCAAGCTGAAGGACCGCTACGAACTTCGGATCGACCGGGTACAGGACCAGCTCACCACTGCGCAACAGCGTGTCCGCGAGCTCGAGGTCGACGCACAGTCCCGAAAGCAGCAGGAGCTCGTCGCAGGGGCAGGCGAGTTACTGTCGGTGTTCCTGGGGGGCAAGCGCCGGTCGCGCAGCCTGTCCGGGGTGGCATCGCGTCGATCACAAACCGTCAGGACGAAGGAACGTCTCCGGACGGCGCAGGAGCGCTACTCAGCAAAAGCGGAGGCCCTGGACGACCTCGAGGCAGACCTGGCCGATGATGTCACCGAGATCACCGACAAGTGGAACGATGCCGCTTCGGCGATCGAACCGCTGGAAATCGGGCTGGAGAAGACCGACATC
>CBEVHI010000222.1:0-3565 GCA_965549635.1 uncultured bacterium
CCAACTACTTCATCTTCGACTTGATCCTCGGCGAGTACTACATGTCGACCGCACTGTTGCTCGCCGCGTTCTACGCGCTCTTCGCGCTCTGGCACCACGGCAGCCGCCCTTCGGCGAAGTGGCCACTTCCCTACGGTTGGACCATGCGGCTCCTCGGCTACTCCGCAGGGCTGCTTGCCGCGTTCGAGTTGTTGGATGACCTCCGCTACGGGGTCTTGGACAACGGCGCCGACATTCTCGGTGGCCTGATCCTCTACGCCGGGGGCGTCCTCATGTTCCTGGGGGCCCGCCAACTGAAGAGCGCGTAGCGCGACGCAGCAGGCACGCGTTGGCGCGCGGATGTCGCGCGCCCAGCCCCCGAAACGTTGTGATCAGCCACCGGTAGGCTGAGACCATCCCCTGAGGAGACGCTTCATGCATGATCTGCGCCGCCACGGCATCGAACCCAAAGCCAGAGTCCTCTGGGACCTGGCGACACCGGTCCTGGTCGAACACACCCTCGAACAAGGACTCGGCACGCTGGCCCACCGTGGCCCTGTGGTCGTCAACACCGTCCCGTACACGGGCAGGAGCCCCAAGGACAAGTTCATCGTGCGCGACCCGCACACCGAGGGTGACATCGACTGGGGAGCCGTCAACCAGCCGATCGAACCGGATGTATTCGAAGCACTGTACGCCAAGGTCACCGAACATCTAGGCGAGCGAGACCTCTACGTGCAGGACGTGTATGCGGGAGCAGACCCGCAGTACCGCCTGGCGGTGCGAGCCATCACACCCAGCCCGTGGCACTCGCACTTCGTGCGCAACATGTTCCGTCTTCCCAGCACCTACACGCTCGACGACGAGATCGAGGTGTTCCACCCCGACTTCACGCTCGTCCACGCCCCCGGCTTCCGGGCTGTCCCCGAACGCGACGGCACGCGCAGTGAGGTGTTCATCATCATCTCGTTTGCCCACAAGGTGCTGCTGATCGGCGGAAGCACCTACATGGGTGAGATGAAGAAGTCGGTCTTCTCGGTCATGAACTACCTGCTGCCGAAGAAGGGCGTGCTCAGCATGCACGCCTCCGCCAACGTCGGTGACCGGGGTGACTCCGCGGTCATCTTCGGTCTGTCGGGCACCGGCAAGACCACCCTGGCGACCGACCCTTCGAGAAAGATGATCGGTGACGACGAGATCGGGTGGGGTGCCGACGGCATCTTCAACATCGAGGGCGGCTCGTACGCCAAGGTGATCCGTCTGAGTCGGCAGGACGAACCGCTCATCTACGAAGCCACCAACCAGTTCGAGACGCTGCTCGAGAACGTGGTGATCAACCCGGAGAGCCGAAGGGTCGAGTGGGAAGACGACACCCACACCGAGAACACCCGCTGCTCGTACCCACTCGTCCACCTCCCCAACGTCGTCAACGCCGGCGTTGCCAGACATCCCAGCAACATCGTCTTCCTGTCGGCGGACGCCTTCGGTGTGCTTCCCCCCATCTCACGACTGACCAGGGAACAGGCGATGTACTACTTCATGTCCGGGTACACCGCCAAGCTCGCCGGCACCGAACGCGGCGTCAACGAACCGGTGGCGACCTTCTCCCCCTGCTTCGGAGCGCCGTTCCTTCCCCTGCCACCCTCCTACTACGCCGACGTGCTCGCCGAGAAGATCGACAGGTTCCAGCCGGGCCTGTGGATGATCAACACCGGATGGACGGGCGGCCCGTACGGGGTCGGGTCCCGCATCCGCATTCCCCACACCCGCGCCATGTTGAACGCCGCGCTCGAAGGCGATCTTGATGACGTGACCTACACCACCGATCCGGTCTTCGGTCTCTCGATCCCCTCCGAGGTGCCCGGCGTGCCGACAGAGCTTCTGACGCCACGCGGAACATGGCAGGACCAACAGGCCTACGACGCGCAAGCCGCCAAGCTGGCCATCATGTTTCGAGACAACTTCGCTCGCTACGAGAGCGAGAGCCCCGGAGAGGTGGTAGCCGCCGGACCCCGCCCCCGATAGCCACGGCTGGGAGAGTCTGATGAGCGATGGGACAGTGGTCGCCGGCCTCGCCGTGTCCCTGGACGGCTACGTGGCCGACAGCACCGGCGGCGTCGGGTTCCTCGACAAGTATTCGATCGAGGAATTCGACTTCGCTTCGTGGGTGGGCCGCATGGGCGCTCTCATCATGGGAAGCACGACGTATCTGCAATCGCTGCAGTGGGACTGGTTGTGGGGGGACCGGCCAACCATGGTGCTCACGACCCGCTCCGGACTTTCGGTTCCCGACGGGGCAAACGTGGCGTTCTCTTCGGAACCGACCGTCGAGGCGATCCGCTCCTTCGCCGCATCGACCCCGAAGCGGCTGTGGGTATTCGGCGGGGGACGGGTGGTCACCGAAGGCCTTCGTGGCGGCGTGATCGATGAACTCGACCTCGTGGTCATGCCCGAGGCGCTCGGGGACGGCATCCCACTGTTCGCCGAGGCGTACGACGGTCCGATGCGCCTCATCGAATGTGTCCCCTATTCGAACGGCGCCGTGCGACTCGTGTACGACACCCGCCCGATCTCGGAGGGCTGGGTCGACGACCCTCTTGGTGGAGCGGACTCACCTCGGAGTGGTTGATGACACTCTCGGTCACCACCTCCCACCGCTAGCATGCGAGCTCCCTGGCAGAAGACGACCTCATGACATCCCCCGACGTCCCCGAGATCGAAGTTGCCCTGACTTCCGCCGCGGTCGCCGGCGACAGCGGGCTGCTGTACCGGCTGGCATCGGATCTGATGGACAACGGTGTCCCCTTCGACTCACTGCTCTTCGACTACCTGATCGCGGCCGAGAGGTCGGTGGGGCAACGCTGGGAGCAGGGGGATTACCTGGTGGCCGAGGAGCACGCCGCCACCGCCGCCATCGAGACGCTGGTGTCCTTGCTGGCCGGGATGTTCGACCACCCGCCGGGCGCCCCGCTGGTGGTCGTGGCCACCGCCGAGGGCGACGACCACTCCCTGCCCGCTCGAACCGTCGCCGCCTATCTTCTCTTCCTCGGCTATCGCACGGTGTTCCTCGGTGCCAACGTCCCCGGGGAGGACCTTCGAGGCTTCCTCGAGACCGAGCCTCCGGTGGCAGTGGTGGTCTCCGCGGCGATGACCATCCACCTCCTCGGTGCCCGGGCAGTGGTCCAGGCTGCCCACGACGTCGGAGTGCCTGCGCTCGTAGGCGGCAAAGCCTTCGGCGTCGCCGGGGAATGGGCGGCCGCCGTCGGCGCCGACGCCTGGGTGGCCAAACCCCGCGAGGCGGCCGAGGTGGTAGAGAGATGGAGCGGCGGAGCGCCTCCGCTGGCAGTACCCCCTCCCCTTCCTCCCGGCCTGGAGGAACTGATCGCCGTCCGGTCGTCCATCTTGGCCAAAGCCGAAGCCGAGCTGGCGAGCTCACATGGCGGTGCGATACCCCGCCGCCTCACCGATGAGCTGAGGCTCCTGCTGGCGGCGGTGGAAGGTGCGCTGTTGACCGGAGACACCCGGGTCCTCGTCGACATGCTCGACTGGCAGGAGACCGCCCTCACTGCCCACGGCTTTGACTCGG
>CBEVHI010000223.1:0-3530 GCA_965549635.1 uncultured bacterium
CCCGAAGTCACACGAGGGAAAGAGGAGATTCCATGAGCGAGCAGATCGCCATCCACACCGAGGGCCTCACCAAACACTACGGCGACGTTCGGGCCCTGGTCGACCTGACCATCGACGTTCGCGCCGGAGAGGTGTTCGGCTACCTGGGTCCGAACGGTGCCGGCAAGACCACCACGATCCGCATGCTCATGGACGAGATCCGGCCCACCGCCGGGAACGCCTCGATTCTGGGCATGGACGTTCATGAACAGTCGGTGGAGATCCACCGGCACATCGGCTACATCCCCGGCGACCTGGCCTTGTATCCCAACCTCACCGGCAAGGACACCCTCACCTACTACGCCAACCTGCGCGGTGGCGTCGATTGGTCGTACGTCGACGTACTTGCCGACCGTCTCGACGCCGACCTGAGCAAGAAGGTTGGCGATCTCTCCTCCGGCAACCGGCAGAAGGTCGGCGTCATCCAGGCGTTCATGCACCACCCCACCGTGTTCATCATGGATGAACCTTCCTCGGGACTCGACCCTCTCGTGCAGCGAGAGTTCCAGAAGATGCTGCGCGAAGTCGTCGCAGAGGGCGGGACGGTGTTCCTGTCCAGCCACACCCTTTCGGAGGTGCAGCGCGTCGCCGACAGGGTCGGCATCATTCGCCACGGCAAGCTGATCGCCCTGGAAGCCGTGGCAGCACTGCGAGCCAAGGGCATGCGCAAGGTGGAGTTGGAGTTCGCCGAACCGATCGACCCGTCCATCTTCGAGAAGGTCCCCGGGGTCAGTGACGTCAGCGCGTCGAACAACCACGTCACGATGACCTTCGAAGGTCGCATCGGAACGCTGGTGAGCGAAGCTTCTCGAGAGCACACCCTCGTCGACATCGCATCTCAGGAAGCCGACCTCGAAGAGATCTTCCTCACCTACTACGAGGACGAGGAGGCCTGATGCTGGCCAACGTCTTCACGAAGACGATCCGTGACCGCTGGCTGGGCATGATGATCGGAGCCTTCTCGCTGGCCGTGCTGTTGCTGGGCGGGATGGCCATCTACCGGTCGATCGACATCGAGATCTACCGGCGTATGCCAGAAGCGTTCCGGGTCATGATGAACATCCCTGCGAACACCGACCTTGCCAGCCTCGCGTACGGAGCCATCTACACCTCCTACGGAGCGCTCACGGTCGCCGCGCTGGCGATCTCGATGGGGTCGGCATCGATCGCCGGTGAGGAACGTAATGGAACGATTGGCCTCCTGCTGTCCCATCCGCTGAGTCGCACCAGGGTGCTGGCAGACAAGATCATGGCGATGGTGGCCGTGACCGTCTTCGGGATCGCCATCCTGTGGGGAGCAGCAATTGCGGTCCCCGCCATGCTGGGCGTGAACGTGGGCGGCATCCACATCGCAGCGTTGATGCTGCACATGCTGGTCATCACGCTCTTCTTCGGCTTCCTGGCCATGGCCGTCTCGGCAGCGACCGGCAAGAGGGGGACAGCGTCGGGGACCGCCGCCGGCATCCTCGTTCTCTCCTTCTTCGCCACCGGCCTGTTCCCGGTGATCGAAGGCTGGGAGAACGTCGCCAAGGCGTTCCCGTGGTACTACTACAGCGGCAGCCAGCCGCATCTCAACGGTGTCGACTGGGGCCATCTGGCCGTCCTTGTCGCCGGTATCGTCGTCTTCGCAGCCGTCGCCTTCACCGGCCTGGCCCGGCGCGACCTCCGGGACCGAAACGTCGGGGTCACGATCCTCGACATCCTCCGGTCGAACCCGAAAACCCAGAAGATCGTCGAGCGTCTGGCCGGTTCGACGCGGGTGTCGAACGTATGGCTGAAGACCGCTTCGGAACATCAGGGGATGCTGATCGTCACCGCCTACGTCATGTTCCTCGTCATGGGCGTCGTGATCGGACCGCTCTACGGGCTCATCGACGACCTCATCAAGCAGTTCGGCGCGGCCCTTCCTCCGACACTGCTGGCTGTCTTCGGCGGTGGCGACATGAGCCGGCCCGAAGGTTTCTATCAGATCGAGACGTTCGGCATGATGGCACCGATCGCGGTCATGCTGGTCACCGTGACCATCGGGGCCCGAGCGCTGGCAGGCGAAGAGCGGGACCGCACGATGGGCCTGCTCCTCGCCAATCCGATTCCCCGCTCGAAGATCGTGCTCGAGAAGACGGCCGCGATGGTCCTGTATGCCGTCGTCGTCGGATTCTCCATGTTCGCCGGCGTCTGGACCGGCTCGGCGCTCGGCCGGCTGGGGATGAGCGCCGGCAACATCGCTGCGACCTGTCTGCTCGTCACTCTGCTCGGTCTGGCATTCGGAGCGTTGGCGCTCGCCGTCGGAGCCGCGACCGGGAAGGTGAAGGTCGCCGCCTACACGGCGGTCGGGGTGGGGCTCGTCTCGCACTTCCTCAACGCGTTCCTGCCGCTGAGCGAGAGCACCGCGACATTCACGAAGTGGACGCCGTTCGCGTACTACCTGAACAGCGACCCTTTGATCAACGGGATGGATTGGAGCGACGGACTCGTGCTGGTGGTCCTGACCGTCGTGCTGGTGGGCCTCGCCGTGGTCTTGTTCCAGCGCAGGGATCTGCGCCAAGCGGGGTAGCTAGCGAAGTTCCTTGATCCCGAAAGGCACCTTCGTTCCCCCTACCCTGGGGCGCCCCGACAGACGGATCGAAGATGGAACCAGCCACTGACCGCTCACTCGCCGCAGACAAGAACCGGCTGAGCCGGCTCTTCGGAAGGGACGACCTGCTGCCGCTGTGGATCGCCGAGCCGTATCTCCCTCTGTCCGAAGACATCGTCGACGCTGTGAACGAGCGGGCGCGGGTCGGCTGGTACGGGTACGAGACACGCCCGCCGGACGTCATCGGCGCGTTCTGGGACTGGATGCGGAAGCGGCACGGATGGGACGGGACCGAACTGCACGCTTCCGTCAGCCCCAGTATCGGTACCTCCATCGGTTCCCTCATCGAGATGCTCACCGAACCAGGAGGTGGCGTGATCCTGCAACCCCCGGTCTTCACCGACTTCAAGCCGCTGGTGGTATCGGCCGGTCGCACAGTGGTGAAGAACAGTCTGCGGCTCACCGAAGAGGGCTACCGCATGGACCTCGACGACCTTGCCGAGAAGGCCGCCGATCCGGCGAGGAGCCTGATGATCCTCTGCAACCCACACAATCCGGTCGGGCGCCTCTGGAGCAGGGAGGAACTCCAGGCTGTCGCCGAGGTCTGCGCTGCCAACGATGTGTTCGTCCTCGCCGACGAGATCCACGCCGACCTGGCGCTGCCACCCAACCGGTTCACTCCATTCGCCACAGCCGCGGCCGGCACCGGCGTGCGCTGGGCCGCCACGCACGGTCCGATCAAGACGTTCGGTGTCGCCGGGATCTGTGACACGCTGCTGATCACCGACGACCTCGACCTCACCGAGCGCTTCCGTCGTCGGGCCTCACAGCTGCACCTCAATCGCAACAATGTGTTCGGCACCGTCGCGTTCGAAACCGGGTACCGCCACGGTGGTGCATGGCTGGACGATCTTCT
>CBEVHI010000224.1:0-3501 GCA_965549635.1 uncultured bacterium
AGCCAACAGCCAACAGCCAACAGCCAACAGCCAACAGCCAACAGCCAACAGCCAGGAAAGCGTGCCACAGCAGAATCACGCCAGGCAACCTTCTTGCTGGTAGCTGGTAGCTGGAAGCTGGAAGCTGGAAGCTGATATCTCGAGGCCGGTCAGCCAACCAGAGCCAGGAGGCGCCGGTCGATGTCGTACGTCAGCCGCTCCCCGGCGCTCGAAACGGGCACCCACTCGACCGCATCGATCTCGGCATCCGCGGTGTGTTGTGAGATGTCCCCTCCGACGACGGTCATCAGCCAGTACCGGACCACTTTCTCGCGCCCGTCACCGTCGACGTACTCGACGTCGGATAGCCAGCGCTCGAGATGGCACACCAACCCTGTCTCCTCTTCCACTTCCCTGAGAGCGGCATCCGGGAAGCTCTCGTGGAAGTCGAGTTTGCCTTTCGGGAAGCTCCAGTCGTCGTACTTGGGACGGTGGACCAGGACGACGCGGTGACCGTCGAGGATGATGCCCCCGGCAGCGCGGATCACATCCACTTTCTCAACCTCCGCAGCGAGGCGTACGCTTCACGCCATTCGCTCTCCGCCCGTTGCCGCTTGGCGAGTTCCAGGCCGGCAAGCTGTCCAAGTGCCGCGGCATGACGCGGTGGCAGTCTTCGAGCAGCCGACCTCAGGATTTCGTGCCCGACGAAGGCATCATGGTGATCCCCAAGGATGTCCTGCAGGTTCGCTGCGGCTACGGCGAACTGTTCCGACTCGCCACCAACCGATGGGGCAACAAGCTCTGCTCCGTACCGAACACGCTTGGTCAGAATACGAACCCGGTGAAGGGCAGCTGCATCGGGTTCCTCGAGTTCCCCGACCGACGCAGCCAGCCGATTCCAACGTGACCGCACCAGCGGAGGCAGCACCTTCGAACCTCGCTTCTCGGCGCGTTTGCCCAGTGGTGGTGAGCACGACCACAAGGCCAGCCGGGCCGCGAGCTGGTCGATCCCTCTCACGTGGCGGCGAAGCCTCTCGACGTCGCCTTCTCGCCGACGCTCGAGCACCTCGATCAAGGCCTCGATGACCGGCAGGTCAGACACATCGAAGAGTTCTGCGCAGGCGGATACCTCGGCAAGGAGCACATCGCGGTCTCGCACTTCTCCCAGGAGCCTCGCAAGCGGCCTCAGCTCCCGTCTGAGCTGCGATGCCCCTGTGAAGAACGATCCGAAGGTGCCCAGGTTCGATCGCAGTCTGCGGGTGGCAACCCGAGCTTGGTGGATCGACTCCACCGAGGTGTCGAGAAGATTGGCAAAGAGACGTGACGTGGAGAGCGCAACACCCCTGATCAACAGCTCGGCGGCAGATGGCTTCTCGGTCAGATCGTGGATGCGAATCTGCGGCAGGCCCTCATCCATCCGTGCCTCACTGTCCGCCGGAGAGGCCGTTCAGCAGGAAGTCCTCCATTGATGCCAGCACTTCTTCCATGCGGCGCGCCGGATCGGGGAGAGCAATCAACGCCTTCGCGGCAGACATGATGAGGTCCTGGAGGAAGCGGCCGGCGAGGTCAATCGGTATCGCACGTAGCTCGCCGCTCACGACTCCCTTGTTGTAGATCTGGGCGAACGCCTCGGTGAACTCTGTGTGGGCGTCCCGCACCCGCATCTGCGCCCCCCGCGACAGCTTGGGAATGTCCCTGTGCAGGATCAGCCCGAGTGTGGGATCAGTCCCGACGAACTCGACCATGCCCCTTGCCAATCCGGCGATCTGCTCGGTGGCAGGTTTCGTGGGGTCAATCTCCTCGACGAGTCGATGCAGCAGTTTCGGGAGTTCGAGTTCGACGAGGGAGACCACGAGGTCCTCCTTGTCGGTGAAGTACTCGTACAGCGTCGTGCGGCCGATACCCACCCTGGCGGAGATGTCGGCGAGCGACGTTTCCTGATAGCCGAGATCGTGGAAGAGTGACTGCGCCGCTTCGAGAATCTGGGTACGCGTCAGTTCCTTGTGCTCGGCAATGGTTCCCGCACGAATACGCGGCATTCCTGTTCCTTCTCGGTGGTTGCTCCCATCTTATCGGCAGACCAACGATGCACCCCAAGCGGATTCGAACAGCGAGGTACCATCCCCACATGACTGCAACGATCGTGCTCGGCGCCCAATGGGGCGATGAGGGAAAGGGCAAAGTCACCGACTACTTCTCAGAGAAGGCAGATGTCGTCGTCCGGTATCAGGGCGGCAACAACGCCGGGCACACCGTGGTCGTCGGTGATGAGCGCTTCGCACTGTCCCTCGTCCCTTCCGGAGTGATGAACCCTGCCTGCACACCCGTCATCGCATCGGGCTGTGTCGTCGACCCGGGCGTGCTGCTCTCCGAGATCGACACGCTCGCGTCTCGAGGCGTCGACGCTTCCCGGCTTCGGCTGTCTTCGAATGCCCACCTGATCATGCCGTACCACCGCAAGCTCGACGCGGTGAAGGAACGCTATCTCGGGCGCCAGAAGATCGGGACGACGAAGAAAGGGATCGGGCCCGCCTACACCGACAAGTACGCCCGCCAGGGCATCAGGGTGCAGGACCTCTTCGATCGCAAGATCTTCCGAGACAAGCTCGACATCGCGCTCGATGAGAAGAACAAGATCCTGACCCGCGTCTACAACCAGCTCCCCCTCGACGCGGATCCCATCGCCAAGGAGTACCAGGAGTATGCGGAACGCCTCAGGGAGTACGTGACGGACACATCCCTGCTCGTCTGGTCTGCGATCAGAGACGGCAAAGAGGTGCTCTTCGAAGGGGCACAGGGCACCCTCCTCGATGTCGACCACGGAACCTATCCCTTTGTGACTTCTTCGAATCCGTCCGCCGGCGGAGCACTCACCGGCTCGGGCATCGGTCCGAAAGCAATCGACCGCGTCGTTGGGGTTGCCAAGGCATACATCTCCAGGGTTGGAACCGGACCGTTCCCGACAGAACTCGACGACGAAGTCGGCGAGACCATGGTTCGCGTTGGCGGTGAGTACGGAACCGTCACCGGACGACGCAGACGCTGCGGTTGGCTCGATCTCGTCGCGCTGCGCTACTCGGCGAGGGTCAACTCCCTCACCGAACTGTTCGTCACCAAGCTCGACATTCTCTCCGAGTTCGACACGCTGAAGGTCGCGACGGCCTACGACTCACTCGGCGAGCGATATGCCGAGATGCCGAGGCAGCAGCGGGTTCTCTACAACTGCGAGCCCGTCTATCACGAGTTGCCGGGATGGAGGACCGACCTCACCGCCGTCCGCCGGCCGGGGGATCTCCCCAAGGAGGCCCGGGCCTACCTCGAGTTCATCGAGCAGGATGTCGGGGTCCCGGTGCGATGGGTATCCGTCGGTGCGGAGCGATCGCAAGTCATCGAGATGGCATAGCACCTCCCCCAGCGGTTATGCGAAGAGCATCCTCAACGCCAGCAGCGCGATGACAGCGGCACCGACGATGAGTACCGCAATCGCGCCAACAGGTATGGCGATGCCGTACCCGGCGACCA
>CBEVHI010000225.1:0-3470 GCA_965549635.1 uncultured bacterium
CCACCGTTGTGCAGGTAGGCACGCCGATGGCGTACCTGGCTCGCGAGCAAGTGCCGAGCCGCTACCTGTGGCGGTATCCGTACCTCGTTGTGTTTGCGGCGCTGTCACCGGTTGTTCGGGTGCTGTCCCGACGTTCAGGTGGCTGGTACCACACGCCGCATCGGGGATAGACCTCTTTCCGTTCTTGCGTGAGTCGGCTGGCCATGTGGCGGCGTACTCACACCGGAACAGGGGTGTCAGGGTGTGAGCGGTGGGGGAGTCACGGCACGACGCACAACGCTTGGTCTCTTCAGCAGACCGCGAACCAGTCCCACACCGTAGGTGAGGTGCATGATCGCCACAGCAGCGGCGGTTCGCAGCCACTGGATCGGCCCGTCTGCGCCCTTGGTGGCTGCCACTGCCACCGCAGCGAGCCAGATCGCCGTGAGCCCCCAGAGGGGCCAGACCGGCCCTCTGGCGAGGGCGAGGACGAGCGTGCCGGCCAGGCCGAGGACGAGGGCAAGCGGTGCGGCAGGACGCCACGAAGGCCAGCGACCGTTGACCTGCAGCATCTCGGCCTTTCCCTGGCCGTACCGGTAGAACTGGCGGGCCAACGAAGCAGGCGTCTCCCGTGGCGAGTAGGTGGAGCAGATCGCCGGATCGAGGAGCACGGTGTGGCCCTGGGCTCGCCAGCGGAAATAGAGGTCGGCATCTTCCACTGCGCCGGAAGGGAACGACCGGAAACCACCGATGGCGAGCAGGTCCTTGCGACGGAATGCCCCGAGGTACACCGTGTCGGCAGGTCCGGGTTTGTCGGCATGGTGAAACCGGGCGGGACCGATCGCCAGGGGTGACGTCATCGCAGCCGCCACAGCCTTGCCGAAGGGCAAGCGACCCTGCGGCGTGAGCCGGCCACCTACCGCAACGGCATCGCCGGCAAGAAGCGTGTCGACGGACCGAGCCAGGTAGTCGGGTGCGTAGGTGGTGTGGGCGTCGGCGCGGACAAGGATCTCGCCGGTCGCCGCCTTCGCTGCGAGGTTCAAGCCGTGTGCCTGACGCCGTTGGGGGTTGCCAACGACTTCGATCTTCAAACGGTCCCACCACTCTTCGAGGCTGTCGAGGGTTCCGTCCGTGGAGCCTCCGTCGGCGATGACAATCGTGAGCGGTCCTGTGTAGTCCTGGGCGGCAAGCGACTGGAGGCAGGCGTCGATGGTGGCGGCCTCGTTGAGGACTGGAAGCAGGACGGTGACGCTGGGTTCGGACACACCGGCAGGCTAGTGGTGGCGGCCCCTTCGGGTTGCGTCCAGCCCCCCTCCCCCCTTCGGGGTACTCCCCCCAGACTCGCTTCGCTCGAGGGGGGAGAAACAGCTCGCCCTTCGGGCTCCTGGGGGGACCAATGGGTGTTTTCGCCCTGGGAAAAGGACGAGAAGCTGTCGGCTACGCCGAGCGCTGGCGGACCGCTTCGTAGAGCATCACCCCGGCGGCCATCGCCGCGTTGAGGCTGTCGGCAGCGCCGAGCATGGGCATGCGGACCCGCTCGTCGGCGGCCTCGAGGAACGTGTCGGAGAGTCCGTACTGCTCCGAGCCGATCGCCAGCGCCGATGGGCCGGTGTAGTCGGCCTGCCAGTGAAGCCGCTCGGCGGCAGGCGTGGCAGCGAACGTCTCGATGCCCGCCGCCGCCAGCCAGGCGAGTGCGTCCGGCGTAGAAGCGACGGCGAGCGGAACGACAAAGAGGCATCCGATGGACGCACGCACGACGTTGGGGTTGAACGGGTCGGTCGTGGGGTCGCAGACGATCACCGCGTCCGCGCCGGAGGCGTCGGCGGTGCGCAGCATGGTGCCGAGGTTGCCAGGCTTCTCGATCGACTCGACAACGAGAACGAGGGGAACATCCCCGAGTACGAGCTGGTCCAGAGAGGCGGGGAACTGGCGGGCAGTCGCAATGAGGCCCTCGGGGCGGTCCCGGTAGCTGACTTTGCGGAACGGCTCCTCGGCGAACTCGGTGAGCCGGGCGCCGGCGGCCTGCGCTGTTTCCAGCAGCGCCGACTCGTTGGAGCCGAGGAAGAGCGAAGGGCAGTACGCCACTTCGGTGATGTCGACATCGGCGGCGATGGCTCGAGCCAGCTCCCGATACCCCTCGATGGTGAACAAGCCCTCGGCGTCACGGTGACGCCGGGTCCGCAGTCGCACGAGATGCTTCACCTTGGCGTTCTGCATGGACGTAATGCGCTCTTCGCTCATGTCTCCAACTCCAGGTAGGCCTCTTCGAGCCGTTTGCGGGCCCGATGGCAAGCGACTCGTACCGTTCCGGCACTCGCACGAATCCGTCCTCCGATCTCCTCATAGGAGAGCTGTTCAACCTCCCGCAACCAGAGGAGTTCCCGGTCGCGGGTCGATAGAAGGTTGAGCGCCTTGATCACGACGCCGTGCTCTTCGTTGATCGCTGCGAGTTCGTCCGGCCGCGACGGGTCGGGGGAGATGGGAGGATCATGTCGCGGCCGTCGCTTCTTGCGGATCCAGGTGCGAAGACGTGCTCTTGCGATCGACCAGAACCAGGCTTCGAAGGCGATGGGGGCGCGAAGCTTGGGCAGATTCTTGACCATGGCTGCGATGGTGTCTGCGGCGAGGTCTTCTGCGTCCGCCGGAGGGGCGCCGGCGACACGGTAGAAGCCGATCAGCCTCGGGTAGCCGGCCGAGAACAGAGCCGAGATCGCCGCCTGATCGCGATCGCGTGCTCGTTCGACGAGTTCGACTGGCGGCGGCCAGATCTGAGGTCCCCCACTGGCTGAAGCTTCGTTCACGCCTTCTTGATACCAGGTTCAGGCGAAATCAGGGAGTTGGCTTCTTCTCCTGGCCGGGCGGTCCTTCTCCGCTGCGGCCTGGGGGAACCTTGCCTTTGGCCTTCCACATCGCCTGTTGCGCCTCGCGAACCGCCGCCAGCACCCGGTCCGAGTGCTTGCCGAGTTGTGTCGTGAGGAGGTCCAGGTCATCCGAACCGTTGGCAACTGCCGAGACTTGCTTGCCGATCCCGAAGAGCTCCTTGGCCTGGTCGTTCAGCTGCTTCTGGAGACCTGGCGGAAGTTCGTCTGGTTCGATGTCCTCGGTGTCGGCCGACAGTTGCTGGAGGACCTCGGCGGCGTGGGCGAGCCCGGGGTTCTCCCGGCCGAGGCCCCTGGCGCCCTCCGAAGCCGCCGAGAAGGCATCGGAGAAGCGTCCCCGGTTGCTCAGTTCGGCAGCTTCGTCGAACCGTTCCGCGGCGTGGCTTGCGGTGATCCCCAGGGCAGTCTCCACACGTTCGTATGCCCGGTCGATCCCGTAGAGCGGGTCTCCGGGAACCGAGGGGTTCGCTGCGAGCGCCAAGCCCACGTTGGCGCCGCTGAACACTGCCAGCGACGTCAGCGCGACGACTGCACGCCGCATCCATGGGGTGTGCGGCGGCTGTGCCATCGCACGCATGGCGACACGCCCACCCTCGGTGGGACTGGACCTTC
>CBEVHI010000226.1:0-3447 GCA_965549635.1 uncultured bacterium
GCGCTGTGGCGCGGTCGACCCTACGGCGAGCTCGCCGACGAACCGGCGCTCGCCATCGAAGTTGCCCGACTCGAGGAACTACGGATCGCCGCCACTGAGCTGCGGATCACCGCCGACCTCGCCAACGGTCGCGCCGAGCAGCTGGTCCCCGAGTTGGAAGCCCTCATCGCCCAGTATCCACTGCGAGAGGGACTGCGGGCTCACCACATGCTTGCCCTGTACCGCACCGGGCGACAGGCGGAAGCACTGCGCTCGTACCAGCGACTGCGTGCGATCCTTGCTGAGGAACTCGGCATCCAGCCCGGTAGCGAGCTGCAGACTCTCGAACGACGCATCCTGCTCCAGGACCCCGACCTCGTCGTGCTCGCCGAACAAGAGGAGGTCCCGACGATCGCGCCGAATCCCTACCAAGGATTGCGGCCTTTCACCGAGGCAAACACCGACCGGTTCTTCGGCAGATCCGAGCTTGTGACCGAGATCCTCCAGCGCATCGACACGAACAAGCTGGTCACGCTGGTCGGCCCTAGCGGGTGCGGCAAGTCGAGCATCTTGCGCGCCGGCGTCGTGCCCGCGGTTGGCGACGGCCGGGGTCACGTCGCCGTGATGCGGCCGGGGGCACGCCCCTTCGAAGCGATGGAAGAAGCCCTGCTCGACTGCACCGGTCGCAGCCCGGGACTCCTCCTGGAGGGGATGTCCGGTGGAGACCTCGCCATCGTGCAGTCGGTCCGAGACTTGACCGACGACAAAGACATGTCTCTCCTGTTGGTGATCGACCAGTTCGAAGAGCTGTACACCGTCGCCGACGAGCCGGCTTGCGAACGCTTCGTCGACAACCTCGTGGCGGCGCTCAACGACCCGGACCTGCCCTTGACGATGGTGCTCGGCCTGCGGGCCGATTTCTACGATCGGCCACTCCGACACTCGGGGTTTGGCCCGTTCGTCGCCGACAGCCTCCTCACCGTCATGCCCCTCGGGCCGGAGGGTCTCGAGGCTGCCGCACTCGAGCCGGCGAGGCAGGCCGGAGTTCGCCTCGAGCCTGCGCTGCTGACGACCGTCGTCGCCGAAGCCGCCAACCAGCCGGGCTCACTTCCCTTGTTCGAGTACACCCTCACCGAGATGTTCGACCGCCGTCAGTCGAGCGAGTTGACGATGGACGACTACGTCGCGGTGGGTCGTCTCCAAGCTGCGCTGTCGAAGCGTGCCGAGGCGCTCTTCGGGCGGCTGAAGGGAGACCAACGCAGCGCGGCGCGGGAGCTCTTCCTGCGACTGGTCACGCTCGGTGAAGGCACCGAGGACTCCAGACGGCGCGTCGGTCTGTCCGAGATCGATTCGCTGCCGATCGACACTGCGACGATGAACACCGTCTTGGACACGTTCGACAGACATCGCCTCCTGACCTTCGATCGGGATGCCGCCACCGGAGAACCAACGATCGAGGTTGCCCACGAGGCCCTCCTCCGGGAGTGGCCTCGGTTGCAGCGGTGGATAGACGAGGCACGAGATGACCTGCGTCGACATCGGCAGCTCGTAGCCGAAACAGTGGCATGGCGCGAATCGGATCGCGATCCCGACTACCTGCTGACCGGATCCAGGCTCAGCGTGTTCGACGAATGGTCCAGGGGCTCCGATGTGGCACTCACCGCCGACGAGGCTGGATTCCTCGACGCCAGCCGTCGTGCCGCCGATGAACGCCGCCGGCTGGAGACAGCACGAAGAGTACGCGAAACGGCACTCGAGCACAGAGCGTTGACGCGACTCCGAGCCATGGTCGCAGTGCTTGCCGCAGGAATCATCGCCGCCGGTGCCCTCACCTGGTTTGCCCTCGATCGCAGCGCCGACGCCCACCGTCAAGCCGAACTGGCCGACCAGCAGCGCGTCGCCGCAGAACTCAACGCCGCCAGAGTGCGGGCCGGAGAGCTCACCGCGTCTTCCGTGGCCCACCTTGGTGACGACCCTCAGCTCAGCCTGCTGCTGGTGTTGCATGCCGTCGGCATCTTCGACGGGCTCCAGGAGGTCGTCCCTGAAGAGACTGTTGGAGCCATCCACTGGGCGATCCAGGCAAACGATGTGCAGTACCCGCTGGACGCTGCGAACCCCGCAACGCTTGCAGGACCTGGCGGACCACGAGGAATCTATCCGATGCCGTTTCCCGATCTGATCGCACTGGCGCGCAGCGGCGTCACTCGAGCTCTAGACGCAGGTGAGTGCGCGGCCTTCTTCCCCTCTGGCTGTCCTCCTCTCGCGGAGGCATTTTCACCGAAACTCGAGGCCCTCGATCCGGTACCACTCGCAGGGCTATGGACTCGTCGCCGAGTTCGACTCATTCGCGGAACAGACCGGTATTCACGTCCAGTACGTAGATCCGAGCGACTTCGAAGGTCTCGTCATGCGCGGAGAAGGGCCGAAGATTGCGGATCTCATTCTGCTCCCACAGCCGGGGCTCATCCCCTCGGGGATCGAAGGGGGTTTGCTGAGCATCGACTATGTGGATCGAACGGCCGCCGGGGAAACCTTCAGCCCCTATCTGGTGTCGCTTGGGACGGTGGCTGCGGATGGAACCTGGCCGAGCACCACCGGGAAGCTGTATGGCATCCCCTACAACCTCAGTGTGAAGAGTCTCATCTGGTATCCGGTCCCCGAGTTCAAAGAGGCCGGCTACCAGATCCCGTCGACATGGGATGATCTGGTCGCTCTGACCGACCAGATGATGGAAGATGGTTTCACCCCGTGGTGCGCCGGCGAGTTCGGATGGGAAGCCACCGGCTGGCCGGCGACCGACTGGATCGAAGACATCCTGCTCCACGCTGCTGGCCCGGAGACGTACGACCGCTGGGTCAGCCACGATGTCCCGTTCACCGACCTTGTCGTCCGCGACGCATTTATTCGCTACGGCGACCTGATACTGCGGGATGGCGCCACCCTTCTGACCAGACCGGAGATCCTGGCAACCCCCATGCAGATCACTCAGTGGCCGATGTTCGATGATCCACCAAGTTGCTGGCTGTACCACCAGGGAGTGTTCGCCGCCGGAACACTCCCCTTCGGAGTCGAAGCGGAAACCGACACACTGGCGTTCACCACTCCATCGATAGACTCGAAGTACGCCAGCGCCATGCTCGGATCGGGCAACTACGCAACCGTGACGCACGACCGTCCGGAGGTTCGGGCCCTGCTTCGTCACATGACCGACCCCACGTTCGCTTCCATCTACGTGAGCTTGGATTCGGGCTACCTGTCCCCGAACCGCCAGTTCGATGTCAACGCCTACCCGGACGACCTGCGGCGCACCATCGCACGCAGCGTCCAGGCGGCCCTCGCATCAGACCAATTCCGCTTCGACGGCTCCGACCTCATGCCCTTCGAAGTCGGAACCGGGGCGTTCTGGCACAGCATGGTCGACTTCATCAGCGAGGGTCCGGACAACCTCGACGAGGTGCTCGAGAGCAT
>CBEVHI010000227.1:0-3433 GCA_965549635.1 uncultured bacterium
AGTCCGAGCGCAGCCATCGCCTCCTGAGCCGAGATATGGGTGACGAGCGACACCGTCTCTCTGATCTTGTCCAGGTCGGGAATCGAGTAGCGATCCGAGGTGTATCCGGATACATAGGTCGGGGGCATGAACCGGACGCTGACGATTCGCTCGGAGTCGAGTTTCGGGAGCAATGCCACCAGGCTCGGAAGTTGCTCAATCGGGATGTTGGTCGTCACGTACCTGGTGATCGCATCGGCGATCGGACCAATGCGCAGCGCCATCGTCACCGGATCTGCCTCCTTCAACATCGCCTCCAGCACGCAGCGCTGTCGGCCCATCCGGTTGTAGTCGTCGGATCCGTGGCGGGATCGCGCGTACGCCAGTGCCAGATGCCCGTCCATGTGGTACTCGCCAGGGGCGATATCGATGACCTCGGTGGTTCCGTCCTCGTGGGGGTAGTTCCGGTCGTAGACACGTTCGGGAACGTAGACGGTGACCCCTCCGACCGCGTCGACCATGTCCACGAACCCTTCGAGATCGACGAGCGCGTAGAGATGGATCTGGATCCCCAACAGCCGCTGCAGCGAAGCCATGAGCAGCGCTGCTCCTGGATCGGTGGCGTCCGGATAGAACTCGGGATGCTGAGCTCCGAACTGGTAGATCGCGTTGGCGATGTCGAGAAAGCAGTTGCACTCGTTGACCTGCAGGTTCTCGGGGAGCGGCATCCGGGCGAAGTTGCGCGGCACCTGGAAGATGGCGGCATCACCGGTCACGGGATCGACACTCACCACCATCATCGTGTCGGTGCGGATTCCCGTCCTCCCCACACCGGCGTCGCCGCCCAGGAGCAGAACGTTGAGGCGATCCGCACCGGCCCACAACGGAGCAGTGGTCGTCGTCGTCGGGGATGGCAACGAACTCGTCGTAGAAGCGACCGTCGCGGTGCTGCCGGGGGCAGTCGTCGACGATGGCGTCACGATTGCCGTGCTCGTTGTGGTCGTCTCCGAACCGAACACGGTTGTGAGGGTACGGTGGGCGATGAAGTCGACGTACCCGGCGTACGCGTGCGGTCCTGCCAACAGGAGCGCGGCCAGGACGATGAACAGACCCGCCGACTCGACCCTGAGTGCGCTGGTCGAGACCCCTGAACCGAGCCGGTAGGCGTCGATGCTGGCTGCGACCCGCAGGATGAACACCACGATGTTGGCGACGAAGAGTGTCACCAACACGTCGGGTTTCACGATCGCGGCCAACAGCTCCGATAGCCCGCCGGATGCCGCCATCCCCGCGGCCACGACAGCGGCCAAGGTCGTCAGCATCATGACCCAGCCTCTTCGCCGGCGTCCCGCGTAGATCTGTCCGAGTCCAGGAAGGATCGCCGACCAGAAGGCGGCGACGGCAGCTCGCGTTCCACGTCGACGGTGAGAGACCGGCATGGGCATCCAGGATACCGTCGAGGCGAAGTGTCGGAGTCTCGACAGACCGCCGCCGACGCTGCCCTCGACTACGTTGCAGAAGGCACGGGCGGCGCCCCTACCCTGGGGTACCGCCCAATCGATGACCCCCAGGAGGGAGACCTTTGGACTACTGGTATCTGCTACCGATCTCGATCGTCATCGCCACCATCGCCAACGGTGCAGGCGTCGGAGGGGCCACGTTCTTCTCCCCGCTCTTCGTTCTCGGTCTCGGGCTCGAACCAGGGGTTGCCATTGGCACGGCACTCATCACCGAGGTCTTCGGATTCCTCTCGGGTGTCATCGCCCACTATCGGGCACGGGCCATCGACTGGAAGGTCGCCGGCATGCTCATGTCGGTTTCGATCCCGATGGCCGCAGTTGGATCCCTTGTCGGGCAACGCCTCGATCCCAATATCCTCAAGGCCGTCCTCGGCGTTGGCCTGTTCTTCATCGCGATCGCGTTCATTACCCACAAGTCGCACGAGAGGGCAGACGGGGAGATCGAACGTGGTGTTGGGGTGGTGCGCCCGTACGTCGCGAGGAAAGTGGTCACCAGCGACGGACAGATCTACACGTACAAGCTCTGCAGGCGCAATGAAGGCCGCCTTGCATCCGGGATCGGAGGGCTGTTCGTCGGGATGATCTCGACCGGTCTCGGCGAACTCAACACGTACGCGCTCGTCGAGCGCTGCAGGATTCCGAGCCGCATCACCGTGGCGACCGGAGTCGTCGTCGTGGCCGTGACGGCGCTCGCGGCAAGCGTGACCCACCTCATAGAGTTCGCCTCCAGCGGAGCTGAGGCCTTGCCGACCGTTCTGCAACTGGTCGCCTTCACCGTGCCGGGCGTCATCGTCGGAGGTCAGCTCGGACCGCAGGTGTCGAAACGGGTTCCCGAGGTGCCACTCATCCGCAGCCTGGGATGGCTGTTCGTGATCGTTGCCGGACTCACACTCTTCGAGGCGTTCTGAGCCGGCTGGGCTGGAGGTACCACGCGATTCGGACTTCGTAGCGGCATTTCGTAGTTCGAACGGGGTCTTCCCAGACCGCGAGGCGGTTATCCCGGCCGCTGCACTCTCGTCACCTCACCGACAATCTCGGATGAAGCGGAACCCGGAGAACGTTGCACCCTCCATGAAGGCAAGCCGATGATCGCTCTCCTGGCCACTGCGTTCACCGCAGGGCTGGTCTCGACGGTGAACCCGTGCGGCTTCGCCATGCTCCCCGCCTACCTCGGCTACTTCCTGGGTGTCGATGAACAGAAGGACACCGGCAGCGTGGGCAAGGCACTCGTCACAGGAGGTGTCGTCTCCGCCGGATTCCTCGTCGTCTTCGGTGTCGCCGGTGCCATCATCGTCGCCGGGGTCCGATCGCTGACCTCCGTCGTCCCCTGGATCGCGCTGGTCGTGGGATTCGGCCTCATCGCTCTCGGGATCTACACCTTGCGCGGCAGGTACCTCAACCTGCGCCTTCCCCTGCCCAAACGCATGAAGCGCGGACGCGACCATGGGTCGGTGTTCGTCTTCGGCGTGTCCTACGCGATCGCTTCGCTTTCCTGCACCCTCCCCATCTTTCTGTCACTCGTCGCAACGACCTTCACGCAGACAACATTCATCAGAGGTTTCGCGGCTTTTCTCGCCTACGGGGCGGGCATGAGCCTCATGCTTCTCGGAGTGACGATCCTGCTGGCGATCGGCAAGGACGGTCTGATCCGACGTCTCCGCTCGGCGAGCAAGGCCGTATCCACGATCTCGGGGGTCATCCTCATCGGCGCCGGGCTCTTCATCGTCTGGTATTGGGTGAGCATCCTGGCCTCCGGAGCCGAGTCGCTGGGAGGCTCGGGACCTGCAGCGTGGGCTGAACGCACCTCAGCGCTGTTGACAGGATTCGTGGCGGACCGACCGCTACTGGTCGCCGTGGTTCTCTTGCTCCTCGTGGGCACCGGCATCTACGTCGCCCGCAGCAGACGGGCAAGAACGGACGTGACCTCGTGACCA
>CBEVHI010000228.1:0-3405 GCA_965549635.1 uncultured bacterium
CGAGCCCCGACCGAACCCGCCAGTAGGCGTCGATCAAGCGCTCAAGGGTCGCGGGTTCGGCTCCAGCGGCCGGGGCTTCGATCACCGACTCCTGTACGGCCACGAGCAGCTTGGCGACCATATGCCAGTAGATCGAGCCGATGCCTTCGTAGCCGTACATGGATCCCGAACGACCCGTGTAGGCGTGGTGATTGAACACGCTTTCGTAGGTGCCCTGGGTGTCTGCCCGGTAAGACGAAACGAGGGCACTCCACTGGTCATGGTCGGCGAGTCTGTCGAGTGCGATATCGAGGTGATCACGGTTGGCGAATTCAGAGGAGAACCTGAATCGACCATCTCCGTCGACGTGGATCACCGTCCGATCTCCGGCCTCGAGCAGTGCTGCGAGCAGCGGGTTTCTCTCAATGGCTTCGGCCGGGATCACGTTCTTTTCGAGGAACGACGGGGGTCGCCGGGCCGGATACAACGTGAAGCTCCGCTGGTCAGCCCGATACATGACGCTGGCGAAGAGCGCATCTATTACCTCGAGCTTCTCTTCGGGAGACAACACTCCCGACTCGAGAACGGCCACCTGTCCTTCGAGCATCTCTTGCAGGTGCTCAACCGAAGCGGTCGATCCGTCCTCGCCGAAGTGGATCAGGTTGTAGGAGTGGTACAAACAGTCGGAGCGGCGACCGTGGTGAATCGTGTCATCGAGATGGTCGATGGCGTGGTTGCAGAGCTGGACAATTGTGTCCAGCTCGACCGCGGTGACGCCGGAGAACCCGGTGTCATACGTGCGCGACCGATAGTCGGAGAAGGTCCGACCGAGAGCGTCCAAGAATCTCTTGCGAGCGCGGTCGTTTGTCCGGGCGCCCTGGGGCGGTGATTCGCCCAGGGTATCCGATACCACAAACATCCAGCTGGCCACTTCGGTTGACATCTCGATGGCATCGAAACCGGCCGACTGGACCAATGTTCTGAGACGATCCAGGTACCTGCGCAGGTAGTAGAGCGTCACCATCGACAGCCCATACCCAACGAGGGCGTTGTTGGCATCGTTCCACTCCGGTCGTTGGGTATTCATCCAGATTCCCCCGCCGGGAACGAAGTTGGATAGCTTGGCCAGCGCCGGTACGACGAGCTTCTCGATCATGGTGACGAGGTAGGGCTCGTCACCGCTCAGAAGCAGCCGGCCGTCACCGCCGATGGCCGCGACGAGCTCCGCTGATCGTGCCGCAGCCGTCTCATCGAACGAGATCGTTGCCTTCGGGTCTTGCACCAGATCGTCGTAGGCGGCAAGACGATAGGGGACGGCGGCGTAGGAGAACAGCCGCTCACCAAGCATCTGATTGATATGGCCGGGAAGGAATCTCTCGCTGGCCTCGATGAGGCGGAGAAGGTACACGATCTGGTGGTCGCCCCAATACCCGATGTTGCTCCAGGGGTCATCGGGATTCGGCTCTTCCCAATCGACTCCATCACGCGTGATGCGATACGGGTTGAACCCGTCGGGTGTCGAAGCATTGAGGAACACGGATATGACACCGGGCAAGTATTCGGGAAAGCTCAACAACAGCGCTTCCCAGTTCTGGAATAGGTCGCGCCAGTTGCCCTCGTAGAAGACGATCGGTTCACCGGCCGTGTCGCGCACGCGGATCGAAAAGGCGTTCCAGGGACGGCTTGGGTCGCCGTGACGGCGTGAGAAGCTGAAGGGCAGGTACTCGAGCCCCAGTCGCATGAGCTGATCGTCGCTTCGCTTTTCGATCTCTCGGAAAAGGCTTTGCCGGTCGAGGTCGGTGAGTGAGTCAAGCCAGGCTTGGTGCCGGGCTGCTACATCTCTGTTTCGACTGTTCACGAACTTCGAGAAGTCCTTCCCGTCGATCCGATACCCGGTCAAGGGAACGCCACCGCGCATGGTGTTGTAGACGACGTTGGCGAAATGATGAGCGGTGGCGACTCGATCACCCGTCTGCTGGAGTGCGTCGGCCGGGGCGACGATCCCGACCAGCGATCGGGTGGATTCGTCGAGAGAGGCGGCAACAGCCGCCGATTGGTTGACTCCGGAGGTGAGCCAGTTCCGCAGCTCGACTACGGCGAGTTGATCCTGAGCGACGTCGGCAACGATATCCCAGGTGTGTTCTTCGTTGGGGGACAGCTCGAACGAGGCTCGTAGCAGGTAGGCCCCCGGCCTTCCGGTGAGCAAGGTTTTGCACCGGTCGCTTCGACCAGCCTCGAAGTCGGCCAGGGCATTCGCGTCGACTGTGATGGCAGCGTCTTCGAGCCCGATCGACCAGGCGACCGTGCTGCGAAGCACCTCGGCGGGTTCCGGTCGATCTACCACGCCGGACTCGAGCGAGAAGACAGCCAACTGGCTCTTAGCGTCGATGACCTCGCTTCGCTTGTACGCATTGGTGAGGTTGTTCTTGGCCGCATACAGCGCTGGATCGAGACCATACGGAAGGAGATTCACCAGTCCGTCGATGAGCTCCACGTGTAGGGAGCCGGCACCGTCGTTGGTCAGCGAGGCTGTTCGCACGAAGCCGAAGCGATCGCAGCTCTTCCACCGGTACCGGAACGTCAGATGAAGATCCGGACGGTGCTCCTCGAAGATAACCGAATCACCGACTACCGACTTGAAGATGGAGCGCTGCACGGGAGCACGGAGGGAGTTGTGAAATGGCCTCCACGGTTCGCTGCCCTCGCCGGGTGAGATCTGGATTGCGGTAGCGGGACCGACATGCTCGGCGGCATCATGGAGACGGTCATCCGTTTCGTACCTGAACAGTGCGCGGGAGGGATCTCCTCGTCCGGCGGTGAGCCCTCCAGTGCTCGAGATGAACATCCAGCGATCACCATCGCTGACGATGCTCATCAAGAAGGGGGGCATCTGGTCGATGTCGGGTATTGCGTAGTAGCGCTCACCGTCGATTTCGCCAAGCCCTTCGGTGGGAGCCCGCTTGGTGTTTACCTCCGTTTCGTTGCTCATCGGTGGTCAACACCCATCCAATCCAACACGACGAATCCCTGGAATCCGAGCTCGCCCTTCACTACGTCGGTGAGCATCCGATGGTGGCCATGCAGCTTCTCACCATTCCACGAGTTGTAAGAAGCCATAGCAGTCATGACTCCGCCTTCCACGGCGGTTGGATGATACGAGACGAGGCTTGAAAGGCCGCCGAGCACAGCCCCCGTGAAGAGCCGACCCAGAGGATTCTAGCGTCGAAAGGAAATCCAGGAATGCAACAAGCATGTTGAGTATGTCGAGGAAGAGTCATGGCTGAGATCGGTTTTGACGAGGTTGGGAAGGTGTATCCGGGTGGCACACGGGCGATTGATATGGACCTGGAGGTGGGGGATGGCGACAGGGGACTTTCTGCTCTCGGCGGGGGGCCAAATCTAACCTGTCTTGCCAACCGCACACTC
>CBEVHI010000229.1:0-3393 GCA_965549635.1 uncultured bacterium
ACCGACTCGCGCCTCTTTCGCTTGAGCGAGCGCCACCCGGTTGGTCTCGGCCGAGATGCCGCAGAGCAGGAAGGTGCGCTTGCTAGGCGTGTTCCGGGCAGTTTCGAGGAGCGCTGTCCGCTCGCGAGGCTCCAGGTAAGGTCCTTCGCCGGTGGATCCGGCGATGAGGAAGCCCTTGGCGCCCTGCCCGATCAGGTGCTTCAGGTTGTGCCGGTGGACGTCGAGGTCGAGTTCACCAGAGTGGGTGAACGACGTGACGAGCGCAGGGAGAAGATGTGGTGGTGTCTTCATCGATCGGAAGCGTAGTGTCCTGCGAGTCTGCACCGTTTCGACTCAGTGTCCCCTGGATCTCAAGCTGGCGAGCTGTGCTGCAGAAACTACTGGAAGATAGAGACCTCTATGCCCGCTTCGTCCAAGCCTGGATATGCGATACGCGCTGCTTCTGGCAGCATGCTATTCGTGAGGAGAAACGCTGTGAGCTGCTCGACTTCCACGATCTGGGCGCAGACTCCCTTCTTCTTGACTGGGCACCACTGGCCGGTCTGATCCGGATAGAACGGCTCGATGCTGGCGCTCTTGAGGTCGAACCAGACGCCGTTGAGGTAGACCACTCGGAAGTTCTCGATCGGCCGATAGGAGAGTCCCGAGCCGAGGTTGTCATGCCAGAGCTGTGGCGCGACGCCGAATCGTGGAGTATCGAGGATCGATACTCCGAAGATCTGACCTGAGTAGCCGCCGTTTTCGTAGTCACGGAGGCAGCTATGCATCTTGTCCGACTTCTGTTCAGGAGTCCCGGCGTCGACCGTCGTCGGGTTGCAGCTGGCGGGGGCGTAGACATCGTCGTAGGCCACCGTTCCCGAATCGGCAAGGAGATGGCTCCACAGTGGCGTGTTGTCAAGCTGAAGCGTCGAATTGCCGTCTTTGACGGCGACTGTGTTGGTCGACCGCAAGAGGCGGCCCTTGCCGCCGTCAACGAACGCGGTTGTGCTGATGAGGCCTTCTGTGACGTCCGCCTTGGTGGAGTTGCCCGTGTCAATGACCCCTCCATCGATCGGCACACCATCGGAAGGTACCGCTGTCCCCCCCACCACGCTGCAGAGGTCCATGTTCACAGAGGAGTTCTTCACTTCGTTCTTGCCCGTGTTGTTGGACTTGAGCCAACCAGTATCAGTCCAAGAAGCCGGTGGGTACTTCCAGAGGATGTGATCGATACCCATTGCGATGGCGTCTGGAACCATGTTGTTCGCGCTTGCCTGCTTGTCGCACTCAGGCTGAGTGCCCGTGAAAGGATTGCCAAACTGGACGGGTGCGATGTTGCCGAAGGAGCCCTTCTCGGGGCCGTCGCAGGGTGGGAGCGAGGTACCTCCAGGGCCAGTATCTAGACAGATGTGTCCGGCTGGGGTGTCTGCTCTGACTGCAAAGGGCAACAGTACACTGTTGCCTGTCGGAAGCACGGTCACGACAGTGTCGGCATCCGTGGACAAGAACGGTATTCCCATGGTCTGGGCGAAGAACGACAGAGTCTTCTGAACCGGTGTTCTCACTCGCAGGAAACTCGGACTGAGACTGATGCAGTCGAGCGTTCCGCTGCCCCATGCTGCTGGCTCGGGCAATGGGGAGAAGTCCACAGGGCGATCGGGGTCAGTACAACCTTCCCACAGAGCTTCCCATTCGGCGTCCGTATACGTTGTGTCCAGGTTGTCACGACTGGTCGCCAGAACCTGTGCAACAATCGCAGGCTTGCTCCCGAAGGAGAGTGCTCCTGCGACAGCTCCGAGATCCGATGCCGTCTGGTCTTGTCGCCTCTCGTTCCACCCAGAGCCAAGGTCAACCGCAATCGCGGAGATTCCCAGGAGGAGCAGCATAGAGATCGCGACGAGCACAGCAGTTGCCCCTCGGTCTCTCCTGAATCGGTCACCTACGGGCATGTTGTTGAAAACTCGTTCCATGCTGCATCCTGTTCGAGTCTGAAAACGGCGCTGTTGCTCAGGGTTGTCGGCACCAAGGCGCTAATCAATGGGGCGCCCGAGAGCGATGTGAGACCAGCGGATACTGTGATTTCGGCATCGTCAAGTCGATTGCCTGGGTTCCCCAGTTTGCTCGTTGTCACAGTGATGCTCGTAGCGCCCGGAAGATTGATTGCCGAGCATACGACGTCCAGGACATCAGAGTTGCCGACACCGGAGCCATCTCGGTCTGGGTTGCTTACAGCGGCATAGCGAGCACCTTCTCTGACGGCATGGCGAATCTCGTTGTACTGGCCGAACTTGTAGCCAAACTCAATGATTCCCAGCAACAGCAGGACAAGCAGGGGCATGATGAGCGCGAACTCGATGAGCGAAGCCCCATCGTCTCGGTTCCCCTTGTGAAACCTACTCAAACTCGTCCTCCCTGGACTGCGCTCCCAGCGTGGCGGCGAGATCGCCGTCGGCCCGTAGGTGAAATCTACACCAGATGCGCTGCAAGCGCCAGAGGTGTTCCTCACCCTATGTGGTCAAAGTAGCGCGGAGTGGCCTGGTGTTGCAGCTCATCGCGGAAGCAACAGAACGGACTAGTCAGGGCTCGATGAGTGTGGGGATCACCGGCTGGCTCTCCGTCGAGAGGAATGGACTTGCCGGACACCCGGCCGACCCGTACATGAACTTCGCGTCGGTCAGGTCGACGATGATCGCCGACATCTCGGTCAGCTTGTTCCCGCTGATCGGATCCGTGTCGTAGGCGTCACGCACGAAATCGGGGACCCCGCCCGGTCCGCTGGTGTCGGCCGGGATCGGATCGACGATGTAGGCGGTGACAAAGTCATGGATGAAGAACTGCTGGTTCGCACCGTTGCCGATGAACTCGCCCATCGGCAGCCACACAAAACGTCGATCGTTGCAGTCGTACGTGTCGATGAGGAACGTCTTTCCACTGAGTGGATCGTCGTCGTTCGCGCAGGCGGTGTCGGCGCCTTTGCACGTCGCGCTGTGGTGCAACAGGTTGGTGTTCCACTTGTTGCTCGAATGCTCGTGCGTCCACGGCTTCACCGTGCGCGTCGACATCGGCTTCGGTTGCGCACCGAACTCGAGGTGTCCGAGGTAGTCGGAGGTGGAGGCTCCGTTGGCGTCACCCTGGATCAGCCCCTTATAGGCGATCGACGCCTTGTTGCCGGCCGTGCCGCCCATCTCGAGGACGCTGCACGGCGAAGTTGAGGGGTCGACTCCGCAGAACACGTTTCCGATATCCCCCGTCGTTGCAAGCGGCTGGTTGGCGCCCAGCCAGATGTTCATCTCCAATCGCCGTGGCGCCGAACTGCTGGCCGTGCCCGCCGGGTTGTCGAAGCGGGGGATGTCGACGTAGTCGCACTGGCCGGGACCAGACGGCGCTTCGGTGTTGCAGTCGTTGGCACTGAAC